>JAIYDT010000327.1 GCA_027487355.1 Verrucomicrobiaceae bacterium | reverse complement strand
GCGGGAGCGATGAAGGACTCCGCCGTGACGAGTTCGTGGTGGCGTCGGTTCTCCCATGGGAAGACGTAAAGCGAGAGGCCGCTTTTGAAAAGACGGCCGAAGGATTCCAGCAGCCCCCCTGCGAGATTCTCGGACCACTTGGCTTTGAAAAGCTCGTTGAGCAGGCCGATGCTGAGCACGATGCCGACCGGTTTGTTGGTGCAGCGGTTGAGAAAGGCCGCGAGCCGATGGAACTCGGCGAAGCGCGAAACCAGCACGGTTTTTCCAAGAGCCTGCAGGGCATCCGCGCGATCAAGGAAGTCCACGGGATCGAGTTCACTGCCGCGCAGGAGGTTCTGCATGGTGATTTCGCAGAGCTCCAGTTCCTTGCCTTGATCCTCGGGCAGGAGCGCCTTCTGGAAGACCTCGGAGGATTGCTCGAGCATTTCCAGATGAAGATTCGTCACCGGATCAAAGCTGCCGCGGAGCAGAAGGACCGGGCGCTTGTAAAGGGTTTCCGCAGGCTGGACCACCTGGCCATCGGGCAGGAACAGGGTGGCCTCGGTGAGGGCGCTCTCGACCAGTTGCAAGGCGCAAAGACGGTTGTCGAACTGCTCGTAGCCATAGCCACCGAAGCGCAGGAAATCCACCTCGATCCGGCCGGGACCGATGTTGTCGGTGAGGGCCTCGACGAAATGCCGGAGGTGGCCGCGGGTGCGGAAGGTGGCATGGATGAGGTTCACGCCAAGCACCCCGAGGGCCTCCATCTGATCGACGTTGCGGGTGTCGAGGAGCCGCACGTGCAGGATGATGTCGGAAGGCGGATCGCCGGGCTTTCTCTGGAAACGGATGCCGAGCCAACCGTGGCATTCGGCAGTGTCCTTCCAGCCACGGGCGCGGACCGTGTTGCAGAAGGAGAAGAAATTGGTGGAGTCACCACGCTTCGGGCCGAGTCGCTCGACGAGGATGCCGAACTCATGATCGAGCATGGCCGTGAGCCGCTGGCTGGAGACGTAGCGATCCGTGTGCCCGTAGATGGCATCACTCATCGTCATGTCGTAGGCGGAGATGGACTTGGCCACCATGCCGGCTGAGCCGGAGGCTCGAAAGAACCAGTTCGCCGTTTCCTGGCCGGCTCCGATCTCGGCGAAGGTGCCATAGACGGCGGGATCGAGATTGAGTTCCTGGACCTTGTCGAGGGTCGCTGCGGGCTGGACAGGCTTCATGGGGAATCGACTTTCTCCGGCTCGACCCAACCCACCGCGATGCGATCGTTGATCAGCACTTGGTTGCGGCCGGTGTTTTCGACCGGAAAGGAAAGCTCGAGAATGAAATCACCACCGGTCGGGTTGTCGGCGAGGTTGATGAGGCCATCGACTCGTGAGCCGCGTTCGACATAGCCGAAGAAGCGGTGGCTGCCATCGGGAGACTCGATCAGGTAGGAGCGCCACTTGCCTTCATCGGAAAAACCAAAGTTGTAGTAGATGATCGGTTTGACGCGGACACGGAACCGGCTGGATTCCCTCGGAGCCTTTTCGGCAAAGGTATCCCAAGACAAATCAGACCAACCGACCCAACTTTCCCAGTCAACCTTCCAGCCTTCACGGGTGCGGAAGAAATAGAGATCGCGTTGCTCGAAGTTTCCAATCCGGACTTTCACGGTGGCAGTGGTGGCCTCGATTTGCACAGCCCCATCTTCTGCGAACGACTGGAGACCTGGAGCCTCCACCTTGCCATCGGGATACCTCTGGGCCATGCGCTTCGAGCAAATCTCGGGACGCCTGACAGTGGCGAGCAGCTCAGGGACGGTCGTCGCCTCCAGAAAGGCTTTCGCCAGAGGCTGAGCTGCATGGAGGAAGGTCGGAATGTCCGGCAGCACATCCGTTGGGCTTTCGCCGCCTTCCTGAGGCTCGTACGCAGTCGGAATCGCGGAATCGGCAAGGGCAGGAGCGGGGCCGGACGGAGACTTCGTGCGGATGGCGAACAGGACGGCCACAAGAACCAGCAGGGCAGCCCCCCCCACCATGGAGACCATGATTTTCTTCTCCGAACGTCTGGAACGGGTCCGCAAGTCATGTTCCCAGGAAGGAGTGGAGGACTTTTTTTCACTGGCGGAGCGTCTGCGCCGTTTGCGGACGCCAGGCACGGAAGCTTCCACTTCGACGACGCGATCGACCGGCTCCATGACAGCAAGCTTCGCCGAATGCGTGACCAAGGGCGGCAGCGTATCTTCTGCGGTGGGAATCCTCAGCAGACGCCGACACGACGGACACACCAGGCCGACGCCATCATGATCCCGGGGGACACGGAACACGAACCGGCAATCCGGACAAATGTATCCGCTCCACCTCCTTGTGAGTTCCGACGTTCCGACCACGGCGGCAGGATGGCGGGAGGAATGCGAAGGTGCAAGCACCGCCGCCGCTCAATCATCCCCAATCTTCAGACGCTGGGGCGAGGGAATGCGGATCTGCTCCTCATTTTCACCGAGATCCAGGCTGTCGAGCACATTGGTTCTGCGACGGAAAAAGCCACCGTCTCCGCTGACCTGGATCATCTCGGGTTGCTCGCAGTGATAAGGGTCCTCACCGAGGAGCACAGGAGCCTTGGGCCGCACGGGGATGGCATCCATGGTCGGGACATTGACGAGCCCGTTGCCACTGACCGCGTCGGCCCCGGAATGGATGGGGCAGAAGGGCAGGTTCTCGGTGCCCTTGCGGAAATACTCCTGGAGCGACGCGGACCGTGAGCGCATTTGACCGGTGGCCGGATCCTCGACCATTTCGTAGCAGAACTGAGTGGCCCGCTGGCCTGAAACACGACACACCGGCACATCGATCACCTCGGCAGGAGGCTTGATTTCCTCGCCCCCGAACGAAGGTGCTGCGGCGTTCATCACCGCCTGCCACACGGGCATCGAAAGATCCCGGGAAAAGGCTCCGGGATAGATCGGACGACCGCTGTTCTGGAGAAATCCGGTCCAAACCCCGCAGGCGATACGGGTGTTGTAGCCGAGAAACCACGTATCGGCGAAATCGGAGGTGGTGCCGCCTTTCCCGCCTCCGAGGAAGGGGCGTTCGATTAGGCCCTGAAGCGCACCCGCCGAGCTGCCGCGGGCCAGTGAGCCCGCCAGCATCGAGTGGATCTGGAAGGAGGTCGCTGAATCGATCGCCGGAGCTGCGGACTTGGTGGCGCGGGGCCTCTGCCAGATCGAGGCACCTGAGGAGCTCTCAATCCATTCGCAGTAATGCAACTCGCCCGGAGTCGGGCCGGGATCTCCAGCGCGACCAAAGGTGGAAATGGCTCGCACGGCCTCCTTCATCGATACGCTTTCCCAGCCGAGGCACATGCGCGGCAAAAGCTCCACGTTCTTCATCGGCAACCCCATCGCAACCGAAGTCTCCGCGATCCTGCCAAGACCGGCCTGCTGGCCAAAACGGACTGAGGCGGCGATCTTTGAGGTTTCCAGAGCGCGCCGCACCGGGATCTGCCCTTCATATTTCGGCGAACCGATCTCCATCCCCCACTCCCCGAGAACCCCCTCGCGCCCGCCGATCATGACCGCGCGATTGTCCATCTGCTCATCCGTGACGAGCGTGGCCGGAGTCATGCCACCCGAGAGCCCGGCGGCGTAGAGGAAGGGAAAAAAGGCCGTGCCAAGCGGACGACGCCCCATCTCAATGAAGTCGAAGGGCACCTGGGCGTAGTCGCGACCACCCACATGGGCCAGAACGTCTCCCGTCTGGTGATCGACCAGCAGCACGGCCCCCTGAAGATACTCGGCGGGCTTTCCGGAGTTCTTACGATAGTCGGAGTACTTCGGGTTGGCGTAGTCGGGTCGGGCCTCGGCGGCAGCGAGCGATTTCTGGAGTGTCTCCTGGGCCGCCGTCTGGGCCTCGCTCAAGATGGTGGTGTGGATCTTGAAACCTCCCGCCGCGAGGGCGTCCTCCCCGAGTACCTGGCGGATCTCGTCAGCGACGCGCTCGTAGAGGTGGGAGGTGCCGCGCTGGAGTGGCCTCGGATCGAGCTTGAGCGGCAGAGACCGGCATCTAACGACTTCGTCAACGGTGATCGATCCTTCCTCCCGCATGCGGTCGAGCACATGGTCGCGCGACTTGCGGTTACCTTCGGGATTGTTCAGGGGCGAGAGCCCGGTGGGGTTCTTGATGAGCCCGACGATCGAGGCGCATTCATCGATGCTGAGGTCCTCGGGTTCCTTCCCGAAGTATCCCAGCGAGGCGGAACGGATGCCGTGGTAGCCGCTGCCGAAATAGATGCGGTTCAAATAGAACTCGAGGATCTGGTCCTTGGAGTAGCGCTTCTCGATCCGCAGGGCGAGGAAGGCCTCGACGATCTTGCGCTTGTAGTCGCTTTCACCGAGTTGCTTCGACTCCTCCTTGAGCGGGTAGGCATTTCGGGCGAGCTGCTGGGTGATGGTGCTGGCTCCCTGGTTGCGCTCGCCGGCGGAAAGATTGGATTTCACCGCGCGGAGAACCCCGATGTAGTCAATTCCATCATGGCTGCGAAAGCGGGAGTCTTCACCAGCCTCCAGGGCCTTGATCAGTCTGGCTGGGATCTTGGCGAAGGGGATCACGCTCCGGTTCTGGACGAAAATTCGGCCGATTTCCTTGTTGTTGCGGTCCAGGATGAGGCTCGGCACCTCGATATCGTTGATGCGTTCCAGATCGTAGGCCTCGGCCCTGGCGCGGAAGGGCTTGCAATACTCCACGAACCCTACCCATCCAGCGCAGCCCGCGATGATGCTGATCAGGAACAGGCCGATCCAGAAGCCCTTGCGCCGGTAAAAGCGGCGCCTGCGGAAGTTGTTTCGGCCAGTCTTGTCTCGTGTTGCCATGCCGGTGGAGGAATAGGAGAGTCGTTCTGTCACGTGACAGCTTCAAACACATACTCCCCCGATTCGGGCTCGGCAATACCCGCGTTGACCTCCGCCCTCGCCGCCCGGATCGCCGCTGGCGGGCCGATTCCGTTTCCAGAGTTCATGGCGGCCGTTCTCTACGATCCGGAGCTGGGCTACTATGCCAGGGAGACCCGCCAGGTCGGGCGTGGTGGCGATTTCTTCACCAGCGTCAGCGTGGGCCCGGTCTTCGGTGGACTACTGGCCCGACGTTTCCTGCAATGGTGGAGCTCCGCCGGGAAACCCTCTGAATGGCGTATCATCGAGCTCGGCGCGCACGATGGCACCCTGGCAATGGATGTTCTAGCTAGTCTGAGTGGTCTCGATCCCGAGGCCTTCCAATCCTTGGAGTATGTGATCCTCGAACCGCTGCCAACGCTCGCAGCGGCCCAGCGCGGGAAACTGTCCGCCTTTTCCGAAAAGGTGTGGATCCACGATGACGCCGCCACCCTCAGCCCCCGTCCGGGCATCGCCTTCGGAAATGAACTGCTCGATGCCCTGCCATTCCATGTGATCGAGTGGCAGGAAGGCCAGTGGACGGAAAGTCATGTCGGCGTCTCCGACGGAGGCTTTTGCTGGCTGTCCGGGAAAACGACTTCGGACGACGTGTCATCTGCCGTGAAGAACCTCACCGGCCCTTTTCCCGAAGGCTATCGCAGTGAGGTCAGGACCTGTTACCTCAGCCTGCTGGAGTCAATGGCGCAGGCACTCGGCACGGGCCTGATGCTCTGGATCGACTACGGATTCGCAAGACCCGACTACTACTCCGAGTCGCGCACCAACGGCACCCTGCGGACCTTTCACCGCCATCAAGCCGGCGAGGATCCCCTCGCGGACCCCGGCCTCTGCGACATCACCGCGCACGTCGATTTCACCCATCTCGCGGAAACGGCAATCTCGCTCGGGATGACGCCCTCGTGTTTCAGCGACCAGGGCTCCTGGCTCACCCGGCTCGCCGCGGACTGGCTGAGAGGCATGGAAAACACGCCGGATCCCGCCGCCATCCGCCAGTTCCAGACCCTCGTCCACCCCTCGCATCTGGGGGCCCGGTTTCACGTGATCGAACTGACGGTGGGTGGAAATGCCGATCCCATCGAGGTTTCCCGTGCCCTTCATCGCCTCGCTTTGACACCCGAGATCCATCCTTGATCCGTCGGTCCGGATCGCTAATCTCATGCCCGAAAGCCGGAGTGGCGAAATTGGTAGACGCGCCTGACTTAGGATCAGGAGCCGCAAGGTGTGCAGGTTCGAGTCCTGTCTCCGGCACTTTCTTCATCCTACCCTCATGAACGAACTCGAACAAAAACTCACCAGCCTCGGCCTCAGCCAGGAACAGTCCCAACAGGCCATCCAGGCGGTCGTGGAATTCATCAAGGGCAAGGTCCCTGCCGAGTATCAGGGCATGGTCGATCAGGTCATGGCCGGAAACATGCCCGATCTCGGTTCGCTCGGCGGACTGATGGGCGGACTCAAAGGCTTCTTCGGCAGCGACAAGTCCTGAGACCATTCGATTTTACAAAGCCCCGCTGTCTTCATGCAGCGGGGCTTTTTTGTGGCCATCTGGCAGAATTGCGGCTTTAACACCGTCTTTTTGTTGCCATGAAATTCCTGTCTTTCGCCTCGGCTGTCGTCCTTTCCCTCCCCGCCTTCGCAGCCCCCATCGAGGTGGAGCCATTTTCCGGAGCCTCGGCCTGGGTCCTGCCCGGTGGCGAAAATGGGGTCTCCCTCGTGGCCGAGAAATTCGCCGCCGTTCGGGTCAGCGTTCCCGCCTTCACCGATAAGGAAAAGGAATTCGGCGGCAAGTGGCGCGGCATCCTTTCCGTGGACGCCTATGGCACGGCCGATGGAAAGAAGAGCACCCTCGCCCTGGAGGCCCTCGACCCGCTCACCGGCGAGGTCTTTGCCTCCACCGAAGGCCAGGTCGTCGGCAAGGCCCCCCGTGCGCCCTGGGCGGTGATCGTTTCCTCGGAACAAGGAAAGGGCACGGCCGCGAAACTGTTTGACGGCGATCCCTCGACCGATTGGCACAGCGCCTACGGTCAGGAACAGGCCCAACCTCCCCACTGGGCCGGCCTTGAATTCGGCGATCCCCAGAAACTGGAAGGCGTCCGCTACACCCCGCGCCAGGGAGGTTTCACCAATGGAGTCGCCAAGGCCTACCGCGTCGAGGTGCGCAAGCCCGGAGGAGCCTGGGAGGTCTTGTCCCGTGGCGAAAGCAACCAGGAGGTGGCCGACGCCCGCAAGCCGATCGAGGTGAAATTTCCCGCTGCCGTGGAGGTCGAGGCCTTCCGCTTCGTGATCGAAAGCGACTGGAGCGGCGGAGGATTCGGCACCGGTGGAGAGATCGAGCCGCTCGGAGTGAAACTTCCCGCCAAGTCCCAGCCCGTGATGGCCTCCTCACGACTCTGGCTGGAGATCCCGAACGAACTACTCAGCAAGCTGACCGGCAAAACCTTCGGCCTCAAGGTCCGCACCACCAGCGGCCCGATCGCCGTGCTTGGCACTCCCAGATTCAGCCGCGTCAGTGAAGCCCCCACCTCCGCGCTCTTCGGTCGCTCGAATGGCGGCACCGGTCCCGACAAGCTCGGCGCGGGACTCCTCGGATTCGACGCCCTCACCGAGCACGAGCAGACCGTCCTCACCGTCATGGAAGTCCGGAAAAACTCCCCGGCCTCGAAGGGCAAACTCAAGGAAGGCGACGCCATCCTTTCGATCGGTGGTCTCCCCCTCCCCGTCAATGATCTCCAACCCGGCTGGGAGTGGTTCCATCGCAGCCACGAGGCCATTCTAGGCCGCGCCACCGAGGCCGCACTGAAGGCGGGAAAGAACACCCTTCCGCTCACGGTGATGCGCGAGGGAAAACCGCTGGAACTCACCCTCGATCTCCCGCGCACCAAGGCCTTCGGCACCATGGACCCCGCCACCGACCCCGAAGCCGCCGCCCTGCTCAAGGATCTGCTGAGCTTCATCGAGTCCTCTCAGAAGGACGATGGTTCGTGGTCCGGTGACATCATCCGCACCACCTTTTCCTCCCTCGCCCTGCTCGCCACCGGGGAAAAGAAATACCACAGCCGCGTGAAGAAGGCCGTGGAGTGGTCGCTCGCCAAGTACCCCAAGCCCGATGCCTACGGCAACCTCGGCTTCTGGTCAGGCTCCTACGCCGGCATCCTCTACAGCGAGTGGCACTTGCGCACCGGCGACAAGCAGGTCCTGCCCCACCTCGAAGCCCTGCGCGACTGGGCAGTCAATGGCACCCACCCCTCCGCCTGGGGCGTGCCCGCGCTCGGACACGGACCCGACGGGCTGCCTTATGAAAACAAGGCCCTCGTCGCCCCCACCTGCCACCTCCTCGTCTTCGAGGCCCTCGCCCGCCGCTGCGGAATGAAATCCGGCATCTGGGAAAAACTCATGCCCTTCATGGAAATGGCCTGGTCCGACCCGAAGGAAGGCGGCCACGGAGCCCTTGGCTACAATCGCTCCTACAAGGACACCGAGGAGTTCTGGTCGCGCAGCGGACAGTTCGCCATGACCTGTCATCTCCGGGGCGACCGACGCGACATGCGCGATGCGATGACAAAGTTCATGCTCGGCCACCACCCCTGGTTCCGCAACAGCCACGCCTACGGCGAACCCGGCGGCTCCTGGGGCCTTCTCGGCCTGAACCTCGCCTCGCCCGCCGCCTATCGCGAGGTCATCCGCGAGTATGGCTGGTGGTTTTCCCTGGCCTGGGAAAAGGACTACGGCCTGCGTTTCACCACGCCCCACATGGGCGCTCCCTACATGGGCGAGGACGACCTGATCAATGCCACCTACGCCCTCGTTCTCCAGGGCCCGCGCCAAACCCTCCACATGACCGGCCTCGGTAGCAGCGCCAGCCAGTGAACGCGATTCACACAGGTTCATTCCTGCCCTCAACCGCCTGCCGCCGCTCCATCCACGCCAGATAGGCGAGGACCAGGAAATACAGGACAAACTCCAGCGCCTTCATCGTGTAATCCATCGGCCTGCCATCCCCACGGCAGCCGCAGGAAATGTTCAGGCCCTGGCTCCACGCGTGACCGACCCCGTAGGAAAACACGGTCACCAGCCCGGCGATCGTCACCAGCGCCGCCCGACGAAGCACATCCAGCGTCAGGCAAAGCCCCGCCACGATTTCAAACCACGGCAGCGTGTAAGCCACCACCGCGTCCCACGGAGCCGAGAGCATCCGGTAATTCGCCACGTCCTCGGTGAATTTCGCCAGCCCGCTCACAAACAGCTTCTCCCCTCCCGAGTGCGCAAACCACACCCCTAGCAACACCCGCAAAATCAGGGCAGCAACTTCCGTGGGCTTCAAAGGATGCATGCGGAGAGAATGAAGTGCCAAGTTCCAAGTGCCAAGTTCCAACGAAGAGGCGTAAGCGTCGGTCCCTTTTCTGGATTGGAACTTGGAACTTGGAACTTGGAACTTGGCACTTGGCACTTGGCACTTTGCGCCCAGCGCAAACGCGGCTATGAAACGTCCATGCCCTCCGGTGTCGTCAGCTTGCTCCAAGACTTGGTCCGCATTCCCTCGGTCAATCCCGACAACGCCCCCGGCACCGACCAAACCGGCGAGGCCGCCATGGCCGCCTTTCTCGATG
>JAIYDT010000229.1 GCA_027487355.1 Verrucomicrobiaceae bacterium | reverse complement strand
CTTCGTCATCGGCGGCACCTCGGCGGAAGCGTGTTTGAAGACCGTGAAGCTGGCCTCCACCCGCGATCTCGATGCCCTGCCGACCTCCGGCAATGAGCATGGCCAGGCCTTCCGCGATCTGGAGTTTGAAAAGGAACTCCTCGCCGCGGCCCGCGAGATCGGGATTGGCGCTCAGTTTGGCGGCAAGTATTTCGCCCTCGATGTCCGCGTCATCCGGCTTCCGCGTCACGGGGCGTCCTGCCCGGTTGGAATCGGCGTCTCGTGCTCGGCCGACCGTCAGGCGAAGGCAAAGATCACCAAGGACGGCATTTTCCTCGAGAAGCTCGAAAAGAATCCCGGTCGCTTCATTCCGGAAAAGTATCGCGACTGGAAATTCAAGGGTGTCGCCATCGACCTCGACCTCGGCATGGAGGAAACGCTGAAGACGCTGCACAAGTATCCCGTCACCACCGCGCTCTCTCTAACAGGCACGATCATCGTCGCGCGCGACATCGCCCATGCGAAGCTCAAGGACTACCTCGAGCAGCACGGTGACCTGCCCGACTACTTCAAGAAATACCCCGTCTACTACGCCGGTCCCGCCAAGACCCCGGCGGGTCTGCCGTCCGGTTCCTTCGGTCCGACCACGGCCGGCCGCATGGATGGCTACGTCGATCTCTTCCAGTCGCACGGCGGCTCGATGGTCATGCTTGCAAAGGGCAACCGCTCGCAGCAGGTCACCGACGCCTGCAAGAAACACGGCGGCTTCTACCTCGGATCGGCCGGTGGTCCCGCTGCCTTGCTGGCGCAGGAAAACATCAAGTCACAGGAAGTCGTCGATTACCCCGAGCTTGGCATGGAAGCCGTTTGGAAGATCACCGTGGAGAATTTCCCGGCCTTCATCCTCGTCGATGACAAGGGCCACGACTTCTTCACCGAGATCAACCAGTGCCCGGTGTGTCGGTGAACGAGATTCCTCCTCCTTTTCCAGATGGCAGACGCTCTCGGAAATTCGGGGCGATCACCAGTGGGGTGATTATTCTGATCTACGCAGGATTCTTCCGCTGGGCTTTCGCGACTGAGGCGATGAGCAATTCGGGTGGGGTTGTCTCGCTCTCGTTCATCGGCAGTGTTCCATTCGCTTGTGGCGCTCTCGGCGTGGCGATCAGCAGATGGTGTGGCAGCAATCGGTGGTTTGTGTCCTCGGTCATCGTGCCGTGCGTCTCACTGGTTGTGGGCTTAATCCTCTGCGTGGTCACCAAGATCGAGGCTGCGATCTGCGTTCTGATGGCTGCACCGATTCTTTTCGGAGCAGCCATTCTCGGCGGCCTTATGGCGCATGCGCTGCTCCCGAAAGTCTTCAAGGACGGTCGACTTCAGGTGACCTTCGCGGTCTTCCTGCCGTTTCTTTCCGCCTATGCCGAAGGCCTGTTCCACTGGCCGACAGAGACGAAGGCGATCAAGAACACAATCCTGATCCATGCTCCAGCTGAGCGAATCTGGCCTGAAATCGCCAGCGTTGCCGAAATTCCCCCGAGCCAGATTCAAGACCGTTGGATTTATGACATCGGATTTCCGAAACCGATCGCCGCGACACTGGATCGGGAAGGCGTGGGCGGCATCCGCACGGCTACGTTTGAGCGAGGTGTTTCGTTCTTTGAGGTTGTCACCGAGTGGGACAAGCCGCAGCGACTGGCCTTCACGATCCACGCCGATCCAGACTTCATCCCCCACACCGCCTTCGACCAGCACATCATTGTTGGCGGGCGCTTCTATGACGTGCTGGATGGCATTTACGAAATCGAGCAGATCTCTGCGAACGAGTGCCGCTTGCACCTCACCAGCCACCATCGTCTCAGCACCCGCTTCAATGCCTATGCCGCCTGGTGGAGTGTGAAGATTATGGATCAGATCCAGGGATCGATCCTCGAGGTCATCCGCCAACGTTCGGAGACCTCGGAGGCACAGTGAATTCACCTATCAGAGATCACCTCTGAATCAGGAAAATCCTCTTCTCACGGTAGGTGATCACGGCGTCGAGCTCGCGCATGAAGTCGGCTCCGAAGAGGCCGACGTGACCGAGATCCTTGTCGGGATTGAGCCGGTTCAGGTCGGTGGCGAGGACCTTGCGATTGGTGAGGACCACGTCGCCCAAGGTGAGCTTGCGGATGTTGGTGACGCCGGCCGGAGCCTTGCCGCCGATGCCTTGGACGAACTGGTCCATGTCTCCGACCTCACAGCCGTTGTCCTTGGCGGACTTCAGGTTGAGCAGGCTGCTGTCGGCTCCAGTGTCGATGAGGTAGGTCACGTCGTTCTCGTTCAGCGTGCCATCCACGTAGATGTGGTTGCCACGGCGCTCATACTCGAAGGACTGGTACTTCCGCAGGACGAGGAGGTCCTGCACGGAGAGTCCCTGGCAGTGCTGGAGGAAGAAGGCGGAGGCCTCGCTCCATTCGTTGGCATACTTTGCGTCGTCAGGCTTGAGGCGTGAAATGGGAAGCTGCATCTGCTTGCCGCCGACGAGTTCAAGGGTGATGACGGTCGGGGTCTTCGAGACGATCTTGCCGCGATAAGTCTGGTTTTCGGTGGTCTTGAAGAGGCGGAACGCGAGGGCCTCCTCGCTGCCTTCGGTCACTTCCGCGCCGTCGGACTTGTCCGGACGGAGGAAAATGCGGCGCTCCGGATAGGAGATCACGGCGTCGAGCTGGCTCATGATGTCAGCCCCGAGGATGGCATGTTCGCGGAGCTTCTGGCCTTCCTGGAGTCCGTTGGTGAGGTCAGTGGCGAGGATTTTCGTTCCTTTGAAGACCGACTCGCCGAACGAAACGGTTGGCACCTCGGTCCAGCCGGCAGGGGCTTCACCGGCGACGCCGTAGATCTTTTCCGTCAATTCCCCGACCTGGCAGCCTGCGTCCTTGGCGAAGGGGATGTGGAGCAGGCTGGTGCCGGCTCCGGTGTCGATCAGGAAGGTGCCGGCCTTGCCGTTGAGCTTGCCGTCGATGAAGATCGAATT
>JAIYDT010000445.1 GCA_027487355.1 Verrucomicrobiaceae bacterium | reverse complement strand
TCAACGGCCCAGTCGGCGGGGGTGGGGGCGTCGGAGATGGTCAGCGTGATCGCGCTTCCCGTGTCGGCGAAGTTGTAGAGCTTTCCGACCTGGGCGTTGGCGATCGAAAGGGCGCTGGTTCCGGTCCCCCCGAGGGTGCCGGAGTAGTTGAAGAGCGTGTAGGTGCCGTTGGTGGAGAATGGGGTGGTTCCGCCGGTGCCATAAAGATTGATCGCGCCGCCGTTGATGGCCAGTCCGCTCGAAGTGGAGACCGTGATCTGGTCATTTCCTGTTCCGAACTCGAAGTCGAGGACGGTACCGGAGGCGAGGGTGAGTGAGGACGCGGTGATCGTGCCGACTGCGCCGGTGATGGCATTGCCGGTCGCGGTGGTGGGCGTGTTTCCTGGGGCAATCCTCGCTCCGGACGAGGTCGAGATCGAGCCGGTGAGTGAGCCTGCACCGATCAGGGTCTGACCGGAGGCCAGGGTCAGGCCAGCGGCGGTCGCATCGAGGGTGGCACCGGTCGTGACGTTGACGACGGGTGAATTCGAAATGCTGCCACCGGTCCCGATGGCCAGCGTTCCAGCGGTGACGTTGGTGATGCCGGTGTAGGTGTTGGCACCGGAGAGGGTCCAGGTGCCGATGCCGGACTTGACGAGGGGAAGCTTGCCAGTGCCGGCGTTGCTGCCGTTGCTGATGACACCGGAGATGATATTGCCGGTGCTGGTGCCTGAGAGGGTCAGACCCTTGTCAACATTGGTGCTGCCTGAGGTGTTGCCGATCGGACCGTTGATCTGCAGGTTCACTCCAGTTGGATTGAGCGTGTATTGGCCGCTGTTTCCGAACCCGGAGCTGAGGATCACCGTCGAGCTGATCACCGTGGGTGTGCTGGTGTTGTTGGTGCCGCTGGTGAAATTGATGGTGGAGCCTGTTCCTCCAAGAATGGAGCCCACGTTGTGGGTCACGCCTGCGCCGGAGGTCGCCCGATTGATTCGGAAAGTGGAGTTGGTGTTGGAACCGACGTTGAGGTTGTAGGCATTGACCGAGACATCGGTCGCGAATTCCACCGTGTTGGAACCTGGTGCGATCGAATTGACCAAGGTGGTGGCGGGTAGTGCCCCGAGGGCGGAGGGGCTGGCCACGATGAGTGTGCCGCCGGAGACCGAAACCCCACCGCTGTTGGTGTTAGTACCCGAAAGGGTCAGCGTGCCGGTTCCTGCTTTCGTCAGAGCACCCGTTCCGCTGATTGTTCCACTGTGGGTCAGGTTGAAGCCGTTGGTATCGAGGGTTGAGGCGGCATTGAGAACCAGGCCTCTGGTGTTGGATGACAGGGTGGCACCGAGCTGGAGGGTGGAGGCACCGGAAAAGGTGACCGCATTCGCACTATTGCCCAGGGCGGCGTCCGCGCTGAAACGAAGGGTTCCAGCGGCGAGCGTGACTCCCCCGGTGAAGGTGTTGGTCCCCGTGAGAGAAAGGATGCCTGCACCGGATTTCAGGAGGCCGGAAGTGCCGGCGATGTTGGCGCTGATCGTGGAGAGCTTGTTGGTTCCAAGGGCGTTGACGGTGACCGACGGGGCGGTTCCGGCCAGTGTGAGGACGTTGGCTGAGGTGCCATTGTTGTCGAGCGTCCAACTGGCGGCGGTCCCAACGGTGGTGTCACCGAAGATGAGTCCGCCGATCGTGCGCGAGGAATCAAGTCGGACAGTGGTGTCCGCCGTGGGGTTGAGCGTGTTGAAGTTGGCGATGAACCCGGATCCGTTCGCGATGAAGGAGGATGCCCAGTTTCCGGCGGTGCTCCAGGGCTGATTGTTGGTTAGCGTGTTCCAAACGCCTGGAGCACCGGCAGCAGTGATGTTCCTGAGCTGGATCGAATTGATCTGGCTGGAGGCGCTGCCGGTGATGGTGAAGGCCTGAGTGGTCGCGTCGGCAGTGAAGACACCGGTGACGTGTTGGCCCACTCCGCCCGTCGTTTCGGTGTTGTTGTAATCGAGGGTGACGGAGTTACCACCCGCGCTTGTGATCACCGCAGTGCGTGCGCTTCCAAAGGTCCGGCTGTCATTGATCCAGAGCTGGACCGCGTAGGTTTGACCAACGGTGAGGTTGTTCAGTGTAACGGTTCCCGCGCCAGCCCCGCCATAACTCGCCCCAACGAGTAGATTGCGATAAGAGGCACTCAGGGCCGCATAGGTGCCGGTAGCCCCGCCGAAGGTATTCGCACCGTTTGCAGTCAGTCCGCTGAGCGTGAGGTTGGTCGCGATGGTTCCGGTGAAGGCATTCGTTCCGGTGAATGCGACACCATTGACCGTCGCGCTTGCCGCTGCCGTGTTGTTGAAGTTGTACGCATAGGAAAGGGTACCGCTTGCGAGCACATCCGAGTCACCGGCGATCAGCGTATTCGGATTCCAGTAAACGGCAGCACCGGATGCGACGGAGCCTGCAAGGATGGCTGCAGCCGAGACAGCTGCAAAGCAAACGGAGATTCCGGTTCCAAGGAAGGAGCGGGACGTGGAGAAACGAGTGGGTTTCATGGAGGTATTGGTGGGAGGAGTTGGAGATGTGATGGGGGGGCGGATCTCCCAATGATCCCGAGAGGCTGGAGGC
>JAIYDT010000193.1 GCA_027487355.1 Verrucomicrobiaceae bacterium | reverse complement strand
GGTCTCGGTGAGGAGTTCGTCCTTCAGCTCGCGTCCCGGGTTGACACCTTTGTCCTCGTGGCGCGGCGTCAGGACCGTCTGGAGGAACTGGCCGCCAAAGTGGTGGCCCGTTTTCCAAAATTGACCGTCGAGGTAATCGCGGCGGATCTGGTTGCGGAAGCAGGCTGCCCGCAGGTAGTCGATGCGCTTTCGGCCCGTGGGCTGGTGCCGGATCTTTTGATCAATAACGCGGGGATGGGGGACTACGGCGAATTTGCCACGGCCGAGTGGTCGCGGGTGGAGGGGATGCTCCGTCTGAACATCGAAGCCCTGACGCGGCTTTCCCACGCATTGATCCCGGGCATGATCCGGCAGCGGGCGGGGGCGATCATCAATGTGAGCTCGTTGGCGAGCTTGTTGCCGATCCCGGACTTCGCCGTCTATGCCGCCACCAAGGCCTACGTGACGAGCTTTTCGGAGGCCCTGCGGATCGAGCTGAAGGATCACGAGATTCCGGTGCTGGCGGTCTGTCCAGGGCCGGTGCACACCGAGTTTGGTTCGGTGGCATTTAGGGGGGATCGGAAGGAGCATTCCTTTGCCAATCGCGCTTCCTACGTGGACAAGAGCCAGGTGGTGTCCGAGTCGATCGCGGCGCTGGATGCGAAAAAGGCCCGGGTTTATCCGGGATTGAAAATCGCGATCGCCGCCGCCGTGATCACCGCGCTGCCGATCGTGGTGGTGCGTTTCCTCATGGGCTTCCGTCCGCGGAGATAGGGAGCGGATTTCTGCGCCACTTCCGGATCGCCCAGGGGAAAAAGACCAGCAGGGCGATCAGGAAGAACGGCACCTGCCAGGCGAGGAGGGTTTGGAAGGCTCCCTCGCCGCGGGTGGGTCGGAGCGACGAAAGCGCGGTCGAGAAGGCCAGGCTGCATGCGCCGTATCCGAGGTTGAAAACGAGGCCTTTGACGGAAAGAACGGTGGCCCGTTGCGAGGAGTCGGTCTCGGCATGCAGCGCCCTGCTGACGGTGAAACCGAGGTAGCCCATGCAGGGGATCAGCAGCATCGCCGGGATCACGCCATAACCTTTCCATGCCGGGGCGATCAGGCTGAGAATGACCAGCGAGAGGCTGCCGACGAGGGCAAGGTTCGTCGGGGTGTCAAAGCGCTGGTTCATGCGTCGCGCCACGGCGGGGACGGCAAGGCTGGCCAGGCCGGTGGCCGCGCCGATGAGGCCGAACGACCACTCGGGCACGTCGATCAGGCGGAAATACTGGCTTTGAAGGGTCAGGAGGTTCCGCACGATACCGTCGATGAGGACGCCGCCGACCACGATGACGAGCGGTCGTGGAGTGCTGAAGACCCAGCGGGCGGCATCGAGGGTGAGTCGCATCGCTTTTTTCAGCGTGGGTCCTGTGGTTCCGGCAGGGCGTGGGGGCTCGACCATGGATAGCGTGATGAACACGCAGGTCACGGCCTGAATCAGCACAAGGATCACGGGCAACCGGTGGGCGAGGGCCACAGAAATCTGAAGGGCAGGGGGCAGAGCGCGGTTGAGAAAGGCAGGATCGTAGAGCAGGGCACCGAGGATCATCGCGACGACGGTGCCGCCGGAGCGCCAGCGCATCGCGGAGCCGAGCAGTCGATCCCAGGCTTCGCCGCGCTGTTCCTCGGGAAGGGAGTCATAGGCCAGTGCCTCATCCGCGCCGCTGGCGGAGGCTTCGGAGGTGCCGGAGAGGATTCGGTTGGCGAGGCAGAGACTGAAGAGCATCAGGCCGCCGTTCTGCGGGGCCAGCAGGAGGCAGAGCATTTCCGCGACCATGAGGAGGGAGGAAAACACCAGCAGGCGCTTGCGGCCCAGGGTATCGGCGAGAGCCCCGGACGGCACTTCGAGAAGAAAGATTGAAGCAGCCCAAACAAGGTTGAGGAGGACGAACTGCTCCAGCGTGAGCCCGAGGTCGATGAACAGGATGGCCAGCACCGGGTAGTAGGCGCGGGCGTTGTAGGCGACCGTGAACCAAACGAAGCGGCGTGGGTTTCCGCTCAGGTCAGGGGCTCGTCCGGCTGCATCCATGGGCGGAGCATTGCCGTGGATGGAGGAAAGGCGAATGCTTTTCCCGCATGGGGTGATTGCGGTCGGCGAGGGGACGCGGCATGGTCGAAGACGTGAGCAGTGATTTCGACGAACAAAAGCGGGTGATGAATATCTCGCTGGCGGTGGCGGTGATCCTGCTGGGGGCGAAGATCACGGCGGCGGCGGTCACTGGATCGTCGGCCGTCTATTCCGATGCGGCGGAGTCGGTGGTCCATTTACTCGCCGTGGGCTTCGCGGTGTGGGCGCTGCGTCTCGCCCACAAACCGGCCGACGAGACCCACCATTTCGGGCACGACAAGGTCTCCTACCTTTCTTCTGGCTTCGAGGGTGCGATGATTTCCGCTGCCGCCATGCTGATCATTTACGAGGCGGTCCGGCAGTGCATTTTCGGGGTGACGATCGAGAACATCACCTTCGGGGTGATCATGACCGCCGCTGCCGCCGTGGTGAATCTGGTGCTCGGGCTGGCCTTGATCCGGGTGGGGAAACGCCGCGAGTCCGCTTTGATCCGCGCCAATGGGCTCCACGTGCTGACCGACGTCTGGTCGAGCGTGGCGGTGCTCATCGCCCTTGGGCTCATCGTCCGGACCGGCTGGAAATGGTGGGACCCGATCGCCGCGGTGCTGGCCTCGCTCAACATCCTGCGCACCGGTTTCAAGTTGATCCGGGAAAGCCTCGCCGGCCTGCTCGACGAGACCGATGTGCACGCGGAGAAAAACATCCGTGCCCTGCTCGACCGCGAGTGCTCGGCACGCGGCATGTCGTTTCACAATTTCAGGCATCGTCACTCGGGTCGGGTGCACTGGGTGGAGTTCCATCTCGTCTGCGATGACGCTCTCACCGTCGGCCAGGCCCACGAACTTGCCACCGAGGTCGAGGCCAGTGTGGCGGCGATGCTGAGCCCGGATGGCCGGGTGATTTCCCACCTGGAACCGAAGTCCACCGCGCATCATGACGAGCGATGGGAGACGAGATGAACCGATGAAACGCCTCATTTTGATTTTGAGCCTGTCCACATTCTCGCTGCTGCTGAGTGGCTGCGTGGGGAAGAGTGAAAGGGAGCTGAGGAATAGGTCTTTGCCCGATGAGCAGAAAATCCCGGTAGTGATCAAGACCCGCGGAACTCTCACTTTCAAGACGCTGGACCACCTCGTCGTTGCCACGATTATGTGTCCCAAGTGGCCTTGGTACTCGACTGAGGTCACCTGGCCTGCTGGCGCTCCACGTATTGAGCAGGCGGACTTGGAGGTAATTGACGAGAAGTGGATGGGCGGAGGAAGGCTGGTATTCCGTGTGCTTTCGGGCGGAAAGACTCTCTATGATGCCTCAATTTGTGAAAAGCATCAGGTTCCAATGGCTCGAAGGGACGTGATGTCTGCCTATGGATGTGAGTATCCGGTCCAATTCCGGGATAGAACCCCCCAATCTTATCCAAACGCCGGAGTGGAATACGAGTTTGGTTGCAATGGCGGGATGCGCCCGACGGTCTGGCGCTGTCCTTCCTGTTACGAGGAGTTCGATCGCGGACGCAAGCGGCTCGGGATTTCCGACTGATTCCGACTTTCCCCTTTCTTGAAGGCGGCGGCTGTTTCAAAACGGGCTCTGCCGATGCCGAAGATCCGAGTGCTCCCCGACATTCTCGCCAGCCAGGTGGCGGCGGGGGAGGTGGTCGAGCGTCCGGCCTCGGTGGTGAAGGAACTCGTCGAGAACAGCATCGATGCCGGGGCGGGGGAGATCCTTGTGGAAATCGAGCGCGGCGGCGCAGCGAGGATCCGGGTGCTGGATGATGGCTGCGGGATGTCGAAGGAGGACGCCTTGCTTTCCTTGGAGCGTCACGCGACGAGCAAGATCCGGGAGTCGGGCGATCTCGCGACGATCCGCACGCTGGGCTTTCGTGGTGAGGCGGTGCCGAGCATCGCCAGTGTTTCACGCTTCCGCATGCTGACGCGGGAAAAGGATTCGCTTTCCGGAACGGAGATCCTGGTTGATGGCGGTCGGGTACGCGCCGTGCAGGAGGCCGGCTGCGCGCCGGGCACCTTGATCGACGCCAGCGCCCTGTTTTTCAACATGCCGGCGCGCCGTAAATTCCTACGGGCGGAGGCCACCGAGGCCGCGCACATCGAGCACCAGCTGCGGCTGCATGCGCTGGCGGCTCCGGGCGTGAGGTTCCGGTTCCGGCGCGATGACCGGGAGGTCTTCGATCTTCCCCCTGCCGCGCGGGCGCTGGATCGGGTTAGGCATTTGCTGGGGCCCGAAACCGCGTCCGAACTGGTGGAGGTGCCGATGACCCACGGCAACGGCGTGTCGGTCGAGGGCTTCGTGCTTCCGGCGATCCATGCGAGGAAGGGGCGGCGGCACCAATGTGTGCTGCTCAACGGTCGACCGGTGGAAGACTCGGTCATTTCCCGGGCGCTGGCGGAAGGATTTCGTGGAGCGGTCGCCGACGGCCTCCACCCGGCAGCGTGGATCTGGATCGATCTTGAGCCACATCTGGTCGATGTGAACGTGCATCCGGCCAAGCGCGAGGTGCGCTTTCATCGGCCGATCGATATCCGTGAGGTGATTGTCGAAGCCGTAACGGCGGCATTGCGACCGAAGGAAGTGCTCCCCCTGACTCGCACTCCAGCAGCCGAGCCTGCCCCTCAATTCACTCGGACTTGGCCCGCACCTGCCGCCGTGCAGCGCAGCTTTCCAATGCCTGAGGTGGTTCAGGCCCCTGAGGTCACCGCCGTTCCGATGCCAGCCGGTCCTGCCGTGCCGACGTTCCGCGCGATCGGGCTGCTCCATCAGCGCTTCGTCCTGCTGGAGAGTGAGGACGGACTGGTGCTTTTCGATCCTAGGGCGGGCCGTGAGCGGATTTTCTATGAGCAGCTGCTGGCCAGCCGGGAAAGCGGACTGGAATCCCAAGGGCTGCTGGTTCCGGAGCTGATTGAATTGGACCCGCGCGACCACGAGCTTCTGGTAAGGGAGCGAAACTCGCTCGCGACCAGTGGAATCGAATTGGAGCCCTTTGGGGGAAACACCATCCAGGTCAGGAGCCTGCCAGCCTGCCTCGGGGTAGCGGATCCCAGGTCGTTCATCAGCGCATTGATCGACGAACTGCTCCACGAGGCCGTTCCCAGCGGCCGCTTTGCTCATGAGCGGGTCGCCAAGCTTCTCGCCAGAAGGGCTGCCATCGGACAATCCATTCGGATGATAGAAACCCCGGCCCTGCTGGAGTCCCTTTTCGCCTGCGAGCTGCCATACTGTGCCCCGGATGGACGCCCAACGCTCACCGAGTTCTCGATTCGCGAGCTGGAAAGGCGCTTCGGGCAATCGAGCTGAAGGGGCGGTGGATGTTCGGAGATTGATCGCTTGGGGAAGGGGAATTCCCGAGAATTGACTGATCTTGATAGTCAATTCCGCGGCCCTAACGGCAGATCGAAGCGGCGCCTGACCTCTTTCGCCCGAGGATTTCACCTAATCCGGATAGAGGATCCGTCCGCAGTCCTCGCACTGGGCGACTTCCTTTCCGGACATGACCTTGATCACGGTCGATGAAATCAGTTTCATGTGGCAGCCTCCACAGCGACCCTCATGCAGCGGGGAAATCGCAACCCCGTCCTTGGACTTGAGCAGCCGTTCGTAGAGGGGGAGGATCGTGGGAGAGGTCGCTTCGGCCAACCGTGCGCGCTCGGCCCGGACTTCGGACTGCTCGGTCAGAAGATTGTTCTTCCGCTCGGCGATCGAGGCCAGATCCTCATCGACGAGTTGCTTGGTCTTCTTCAAAGCGGCTTCCGCCCCGGCGAGGGTGGCGCGCAGGGCGTCGGAGGCCTCCATGCATTCGAGTTCCCGCGTCTCAAATTCATCGACCTCCTTCTCATAACGCACCACTTCGTGGCCCAGCGCCTGGTATTCCTCGTTCTTGCGGGTCTCGAACTGCTGGAGCTTCAGCCGCTTGATCGTCGTGCGGCGGGTTTCGGCATCCAGTTCGATCTTTTTCAACACCAGTTCGTTTGCCTGCAGTGCGTCGTGGGCCTGCTTCACGGCGGCCTGGTCGCCGGACAGCTTGTTGCGCGCGCGTGACTCCTCCAGCGGCAGTTTTTCGAGATCCTTGGCAATCAGGGCAAGGCGGCGGTCACGGTCCTGGAGCACCAGCAGATCTCGGATTTCATCAAGCATGCCTGTTGCCTAACGGCAGGATTGCGGCGCGGCAAGCCAATGCTTGGTATTGCCAAGTGCCGGGGGTTCTACGATGTTGTCCCCACTCATGCTTCCGAACCAAGAAGACCCGGAACAACTTCAGATCCGCTGCCCCGCCTGTGGACAACGATTCAAGGTCGGGAGCGATCTGCGCGATCGCATGGTGGAGTGCGGTTCTTGCGAGCACCGCTTCCGCATCGATGATGAAACGATTCTGAGGACGAAGAAATTCTACCCCGGTGAAAGGCGGGATCCCCGCCTCGATCGATTCGCCCGCGTCCCGCTTGCCCCGGCCATGCAGCCGAACATCCAGACCGTCAGTTATGCGGACGAGCCCTCCCACGAGTCATTCGAACCCACAGCTCCGCAAAAGACGATGGCGGCGGTGGTTGGCGCTTGCGGCATGGTGATCGCCACCCTCCTGCTGACCCTGGGGGCCAGGAGGAATGGAGCACTGGACGGATTCGACATGGCCTCCCGCTTCGGGCTCGCGGGCTTCGCCGCGCTGATCTGCAGCATCATGATTGTCTATGGCAATCCACGATCTCGCCTGAAGGCCCTGATGTTCACCCTCATCGCCAGCGGGGGGCTCCTTTCCCTGCCGCTTTTCTTTCAGGAAGCCTCCACTCCGCTCGGAAGCGGAGTTCTCGTGACGCGGGAACCCGAGGGTCCCACGGAGGTGAAGGACGAAACTTCGGACCTCGCGAAACAGATTGGGCTCGAACCGCTGATCAAGGAGAACGCCCTTCTCGCCAGCAATGGCGGCACCAGTCGTGCCTTCGGTGTCTGGTTCCGCCAGCTTCGCGTCAGCAACAAACTTCTGGTGCGCGACTACATGATCCGCACGACGGGAGCGGATCTCTCGTCCTCGATCTATCCGCGGGATGGGGAGGACTGGCTGATGGTGCTTTCCGGAGTGTCCGACAAGATCGACGGGATCGCCGAAGCGGCCGTCAAGGTGGGCCGTGATCGGGAGTCCATGCGGATCCATGCCGATCTTGGAGTGGTCGAGGTGGTGGTGGACAACAGCCTCTTCGTCGAAGGCCCGCCCGACAAGCTCCAGGACAAGGGCAATCCCGCCTTTTACGACCTCAATCGCCGGGAACTGGACAGCATCGATCTGGAGCGGGCGAGAAAGGCGGTCAAGCGCCTGGCGGAGGCCGAACCCAAGCTTTACCGGGACGACATCAACCGTCGCCTGGTCCAGCTACTCAAGGAAGCGGATCCGCCGATGTTGGGCGATATCTGTCGTGCCCTGATGACCTGGTCGGAGCCCGATGACGGTAAAGCGGTCGCCGCAGCGGTGGCCGCCCTTCAGAAGCTGGACATCAACACCACGATTCCCCCTCGGGAAATGGTGTCCTTCCTGGTCTCGCGGCGGGCTGTCGATGTCGCCCCGATCCTGGACAAACTGTGGGCGGCGGATCCCACCGTTTGGGAGCAGTTGTATGGCGAACTCGGCCAACCGATCGAGCCACTTATTCTGGACCGAATGGAAAAGGCGAACTCGCCGGTCAAGCATTCAGCCATGAGGTTGCTCGCACGCGTGGGTGGAAAAGCTTCATTGTCCGCCATCAATGCGGCGCGGAATGGCGCGGATGCGGAAATGCGCGTGCTGATTGAACGCGCCGAGGCCGCGATCCGAGCGAGGCCCTGAGCGGATTCCTGATTCACAGGCAAATCCGATCCCGGGGGGCGTTCTATTGGAAGAAACCGCGAGCTGATTTGAGTTGGCCAGAAAAAACTTTCGAGAAAGTCTTGACTCGGTTCTTGGTTTTCGCTTATGCAGCGCGTGTCGCGACACAAGCAGGCGGCCCGATTGAAGTTTCCCTTTGGGTTTTTGGGTTTTCCCGGGGAGAGTCAGTCGGGCCGCTTCATTTTCAGGCGGTCGCTTGATCGCCGTCCGGGTGGATTGCCGGGGTTCCGGTGATCCGGGCGATGTCGAAGTCATAGGGAGTCAGTTCCATCTGCACGCGTGTTCCCGGTTCGAAGACGGCTCCGGCGTCGGTCAGAGGCTTCGAAAGATGGGCGATCACCTCTTTCCCGTTCGGCAGGGTGGCGCGATAGAGGATCGGCCCGATGTGTTCAAGAAGCAGGCCTTCGGCAAGGATGGGTGGATCGGTCATGGGGTTGTCAGGTCTCAGGGGCTGCGGTCTTTCCAGACCACCAGATCGGCCAGCGGCGGGCGTCCATCGTGGTGCCAGAACAGTGGGGGCTTCTGCGCCCGACCAAGCGGGCAGATTCTTGGAATTTCCAGGGCATCGAGTCGATCTGCAAGGGCGTCCTGGAAGGGATGGATGGCGGCGGTGGAGAGATGCCGGACTTCCGGTCCCAGGCAATCGCGCAAAAGTGCTGCGCTCGGCAGCGGGTGGACGGTCACAAAGCCATGGAGCGGGCCCGGCCTGAGGCGCGGTTCGTGATCGTAAACGACCGTCCATCCGGTATTTCCCTCACTTTCCCAAAGCGCCACATCCTCGCCATTCGCCGCCCGGAATCTGGCCAGCTCGCGGGCATTCGAAATGGCACCGGAATCAGAAAGGCTTACCACACCTCGCGGATGGGCCGGGCGTGCCATCTCCAAAGCCCTGGCCAGCCGTGCAGAAAATGACCTGACCTGCTCCGGAGTGCCATCCACATAGACCGTCTGAACCGACAGGCAGCCAAGCTGGTCGTGGCTGAGGATGTCCGTGGCGACGAGCCCGGCCGCGACCTCATCCGGCTGAAAAATCACGGCGATGCTGAGCTTCGGCCCATGTTCGATCAGGGGGATCGGACGGGGAAGCAAGTCGCGAAAGGTCTCAAGAGTCGCCTGATTTCCGAAGACGACCGCTCCTGAACTCTTCAGCCAGTGATCGGGCAGGTCGCGACGGACCTCGATCAGATCCGCGAGTCCGGCAGGGATTTCCTCGATCCAGGACTCGAACGCCGGAAGCCCCGACGAAGGGAGCTTCACCCGGTTGTGGCTGCCGACCAAGAGGCCTCTGACCACGGATTGAAAGGCGGCGTGTGGCGTGTTGCCGCTGACGATGTGGAGCAGTGGGGAAAGCGGGAAGGCCCGGCAGCGGGTATCGCCGCGTGGAATCCATTCATCGAGGACATCGCCGGAGCCGAGCTGGCAGGCGATGAGCGAACGCAACGCAGCTTCGTCGAACGGCCCGATCCAGGGCTCCAGCAGGTCGTTGCAGGCGGCGAGAGCCCGGATGCGGAGGTCGGTGGGATTCATGAGCGCGAAAGCAGGTCGTCCGAACGCCGGGAACAGCCGCGCGGCAGGGCCCTGGGATCGCGGCCAAGGAGAGTGAAAGATCGCTCGTCGCGGGCGATCGCAAGGTCCTGGGTGCGGATGGCCGCGACAGAATCGAGGTTGGCCAGGTCCACGATTTCGAGGTAACCGATCTGCCCTGTTTCACATTTCAGGCCGGTCTCAGGATCGATCACCCGGATGCGGGTCCACGGGCTGCCCCGATGGCGGTCCTCATTCGACCAGGCGTAAAACGGTGAGCTCAGCTCGGTCATGCCATACTCGTTGAGCAGCTTGTCGCGCGGGACGGCGAATGCCTCGGAGACCTGATCCCTGAAGGCCTCGGGCTCCAGAGTGACCTTCAGCCCCTTGTAGCCGCCGGTTTCAAAGATCCAGGAGCCGGGAGGCAAGGGCAGGCTTTTGCCCGACTCCATGCAGCGGAGCAGGGCGACCGCCGTGGCGAAAAGGGTCACCGGACGGTCCTCATTTGCCAGCAGGGAAAGGTCGATCCGTCCCTCGCCATCGATCATCCATCTCCCTGAAGTCCCCGACGCATGATGCCGCTGGAGGGTGGCGAGCATGTGAACCAAGGACGAGTCCGGCGCCTCTTGCGGGGAAGGGGACAGGAACCATGGATTCGTCGGCACAGGGAGTCCGGCGTGCTGCCAGCCTTCGAGGACCGAGGTTTCATACAGGGAAAGATCGCTCATCCAGTGCTCGCCGCGGACGTCCCGGGTGGTGCCGGAAGTTCGAAAGACCTTGAGGGCGTTTTCGGTGGGAAAGCAGGAGAGGGGAAAGTCGCAGAGCTTGAAGGCATCGGTGGGCACGGCAGGGATCTGCTGCCAGGTCCCGACCGTGGCCGGTGTCTTGCCGAGCGACCTTGCATAGGCCCGGTAGGGAGCATTCCGCTCGAACTGATGTTGGAAGACCGCCCGTGCCGCCTCGTCGAAGGAAAGGAAGCCGGAGCCTACCCTCATCCAGTCCAGCAATCGTTCGCGCAGCGTCTCCATGTTCCGACCGAATCCCTAGCCCGGTGGCGGGAGGATGAAAAGCGATGAGTGTGGGTGATTCGACTGCTTGACGCGGAGCGGGCGGGGTTTAATCATCCCGCTGTCCAGAAGGTTGCGTGAAATCCGCACCTCTCCCGTAATCGATCAAGTTCACTGCCATGTCCTCACGACTTTTGACCGTTTCCGTCCTCATTGGCGGATCCCTTCTTGTTTCCTGTGTTCCCTATCCTGAAAATCCGCCTCGTGGCCCTCGGCCTGGAGGCAGCGAGCCCCCTGCCAAGGTGCTCACCCCCCAAGAGCAGGAAGCGAAGAAGAAGGAGGAGGAGCTGAAGAAAAAGGCGGAAGAGGAGAAAAAGAAGCAGCAGGAACTGCTTGGCAACAATCCCGACAAGCCGGATGCCCCTCCATCTGGTGACAACCCGCCCAAGCCCGGTCCCACCAAGCCGCCAAAGAAGGAATGGCCCTTTGCCAATCCAGTTCCGGGCAAGGAGGGCTTCGTCTTCAGTCCCTACAACAACAAGATGGTGGACGTCCGGGGCATCCCGAGCGGCTCCCTCGTTGAAGACCCCACCTATCCCCCTCCCGAGCAGAAGGAGAAGCGCTTCCGCGTGCCGTAAGCCCGGTCGGATCGGGGAAAGCCAGATCATTTCCAGCAGGCCGGGTTCGTTCCGCGGATCCGGCCTGTTCATTTTCCGATGAGCAGTGAGTTCAACAAGGTCGCCATCCTCGGCGGCGGTCTGTTAGGTGGTTCGCTCGCCATGGCCTTGTCCTCAAGGCCGGCCGGGCCAGCATGCAGCCTGTGGTCGCGTCGCGAGGAAACCACCGCCTTGGCGAGAGGTGCCGGGATCTCCGGGGCGACCTCCGATCTAAAGGAGGCCCTCCACGGCGCGGATCTCGTCGTTCTCGCCGTGCCGGTCGGGGCGATGCCGGACCTGATCTCGAAATCGATCCTCGCCGGTCTCGGCGCGGACACGCTGGTCACCGACGTCGGTAGCGTGAAAGGCATGGTCCACGCCACCCTTCCGGCGCTCCTTTCTCCCCACGGCATTCCATTCATCGGCAGCCACCCGATGGCCGGCTCCGAACGCGGTGGCATCGAGGCTGCCTTGCCCACCCTTTTCGAAAATGCCGCCTGCCTGATGACCAATGATCAGCAGGCCGCCGAGCATTTCTGCGGAAAACTCGAACACTTCTGGAAATCCGTCGGCTGCCGCACCTCGTGGCTCACCTCCACGGCCCACGACGAACTCGTCGCCCGCATTTCCCATCTCCCGCATGTCCTCGCCGCCGCAGGCGCGATGGTCGCCCTGCGCACCCCTGAAGACGGTCGCTTCGGCGGCGGTGGCCTGCGCGACACCACCCGGGTCGCAGGCGGCGATCCGACGATGTGGGCGGAGATCCTCTGCGAAAACCGCGCCGCCGTGGCCGCACCGCTTCGTGACACGATCGACGAATTGCGCGAAATGCTTGCCCTCGTGGAGAGTGGCGACCATGAAAATGTCCGCCGCTGGCTGGCGGCCGCCAAGTCCAGGCGCGATGCCCTTTCGTCCAACCTCTAGTCCTCCTTCATGTCGGAATTCCGCGTCAAATCGATCACCAAGCTGCATGCCGAGTTCCGCGTCCCCGGCGACAAGAGCATGTCCCACCGCGCGGCCATGCTCGCCGGCCTCTCCAACGGCACCTGCAAGATCACCAACTTCCTGCCCAGCGAGGACTGCCTCAACACGCTCAAGGCCATGCAGTCCCTCGGCGCCCGCGTGGAGGTCCTGGAGGAACTCGAAGGCTACGGACCGATCTCGATGAAAATCGAAGGCCGCTCGATGAAGCTCGAAGCCCCGACCGCCCCCATCGACTGCGGCAACTCCGGCACCGGCATGCGCCTGCTCGCCGGACTCCTCGCCCCCCAGCCCTTCACCACCGAACTCTTCGGCGATGCCTCGCTTTCCTCCCGACCGATGGGCCGCATCACCAAGCCGCTCGAACAAATGGGCGCGCAGATCGAGACCCTCGGCGAAAAGCCCGGCTGCGCCCCGTTGCGCATCCACGGAAAAAGTCTGACCCCGATCACCTACGACATGCCGGTCGCCAGCGCCCAGGTGAAGAGCGCCATCCTCCTCGCCGGCCTGTTCACTCCCGGAAAGACCACCGTCATTCAGCCCGCGGAGACGCGCGACCACACCGAGCGCATGCTCGAGTCATTCGGCGTTCGCACCGTGCGCGAGGGAAATGCCATCTCGATCGATGGCGGCCAGACCCCTGAATCCTGCGATTTCGTCGTGCCGGGTGACATTTCCAGCGCCGCCTTCTGGCTGGTCGCCGCCGCCGCCATCCCTGGGTCGAAGCTGCTGATCAAGGACGTCGGCCTCAACCCCACCCGCACCGCCATCCTCGCGGTTCTGGTCCGGATGGGAGCCCGCATCCTCGATGTCGAGCACCAGACCGAAGGCGAGCCGATCGGCAACCTCGAACTCCACGGCGCCGACCTCCATGGCACCACGCTTTTGCCGGAGGAAATCCCGAATCTCATCGACGAGATCCCCGTCATCGCCGTCGCCGCCGCGCTGGCCCAGGGCACCACCACCATCCGCAATGCCCGCGAGCTGCGGGTGAAGGAAACCGACCGCATCGCCACCGTCGTCGAGAATCTCCGCCGCATGGGCGCGGAGGTGACCGAGTTCGAGGACGGACTCGAAATCCAGGGCGGCAAGCCGCTCACCGGAGCCGAGCTCGATTCCTTTGGCGACCACCGCATCGCCATGGCCTTCGCCATCGCAGGACTCTTCGCCAGCGGCGAAACCGTGATCCGCAACACCGACTGCGTGAACACCTCCTATCCCGGCTTTGCCCGCCATCTCGATGCGATCCTTCACGAGCGCACCTCGCCAGCCGACTTCGAGCTGAAAACCCTCACCCACGCGTGAATTCCGCCCTCGCTCCAGATTCTGGCTTTGTCGCCATCGCCATCGATGGTCCCGCGGCTTCCGGAAAAAGCACGCTCGCCCGACTGCTGGCCCAGAAGCTCGGACTGGTCATGGTGAACTCCGGGGCCATGTATCGCGCGTTGACCTGGAAGGTGCTTCGGGAAGGCGTGGACCCCCACGACAATGCCGCCGTCGTGGCGCTGCTGCACCGCACCCGACTCGACTGCGGCGATGACGGCACCTACTCGACCATCGCCGTCGATGGCATCGATCCCGGCGAGGAACTCCGCTCTTCTGCCGTCAATGCCAACGTCTCCGCCGTTTCCGCCGTGCCGGAAGTGCGGGAGGCCCTCGTTGCCCTGCAGCGCGACTACCTGAATCGCGCCAGCATTGTCATGGAAGGCCGCGACATCGGCTCGGTCGTCTTTCCCGACACGCCGTTCAAGATCTACGTCGATGCCGATGAACACGTCCGCACCGCCCGACGCCGCGATGCCGGCGAACATGATCCGGTGGCCAAGCGCGACGCGGCCGACAGTGGCAGGGTTCATGCTCCGCTGATCGTGTCGGAAGGCGCGGCGATCCTCGATACCTCCCATCACACCATCGAGTCCGGGGTGGCCGCCGCCATTGAAATCCTCAAGCAGCAAGGCCTGAAGCTCGTCTGAATTTCGAACCGCATCATCATGATGAGATGGATCTACTGGTATGGTTGGATGACGCTCGGAGCAGCATTCCGTTCGGTCTTCGGCCTTCGCATCATCAACGAGGAAAAGATCGTGCACGAGGGAGGCGTGCTGGTGGCGTCGAATCATCAAAGCTTCCTCGATCCACCGCTGATCGGAAATCTCTACCGCACCGAGATCCACTACCTCGCACGGAAGACGCTCTTCGTCGGCTTCTTCGCCTGGCTTTATCCGAGATGGAATGCCATCCCCGTCGATCAGGACCGGCCGGACATGGCCAGTCTCAAGACGATCATCAAGCTGCTGAAGGCCGGCGAGCGCGTGCTGGTCTTTCC
>JAIYDT010000311.1 GCA_027487355.1 Verrucomicrobiaceae bacterium | reverse complement strand
TTCATCATCCTCAATGCCGAGCTGGTCAAGGACCTCAAGAAGCTCGGCCTCTGGAACCAGGAAATGCTCGATCAGCTCAAGTACTTCGACGGTGAGCTCGACGCCATCGACAACATCCCCGAGGCCATCAAGCTCAAGCACAAGACCGTCTTCGGCATCGGCTACGAGTTCATCATCGACGCCGCCGCCCGCCGTCAGAAATGGATCGACCAGGCCCAGTCCGTGAACCTCTTCCTCGCCACCCCGGACATGAAGACCCTATCCCACATGTATCGCCGCGCCTGGGACAAGGGTCTCAAGACCACCTACTACCTCCGCACCCTCCAGGCCTCCAACGTCGAGAAATCCACCATCGAGTCCCGCAAGGAAACCCGAGGCCTCATGGCCCGCGACGGAGCCCCGGAAAAACGCGAATACACCGCCGAAGAAAAGAACGCCTGCAGCCTCGATGCGATGATGAATGGCGGAACCTGCGAAGCCTGCCAATGATCTCAAGTCCGCCAATGACCTGCCCTTCGGACCTTCAGCGAAGAGAGGAGATCGGCGGGACTTGCGAGGCTTACCAATAAATATCCAAAATCTTCAAAGAATCACTTATGGCTCGCAAAGTATTCTACAGTTTTCACTATATGGCCGACAACTGGCGTGCCTCGCAGGTCAGAAACATCGGCGTACTTGAAGGCAACGCTCCGGCCTCAGACAATGACTGGGAAACTGTCAAAAAAGGAGGCGATGCATCTATTCAGAAATGGATCGATGGCCAGCTTTATGGTCGTTCTTGCGCAATTATACTGATTGGCTCCAACACAGCCGGACGCAAGTGGATAAACTACGAGATCGAGAATGCCTGGAATGAAGGCAAAGGCTTACTAGGAATCCACATCCACAACCTTAAAAATTCTGAAGGGAACCAGTGTTCAATAGGCGCCAACCCTTTTGAAACCTTCACAATGAAGCGGGATAATGCAAAACTATCCAGCATCGTCAAAACATACAATCCAATCGGCTCTGACAGCACCGCAGTTTATGCCAGCATCAAAAACAATCTTTCATCGTGGGTTGAAGATGCAATTAAAATTCGAGATAATTACTAATCGATCGACGAGCACGTTGTAAATGGCACTCCTTAAGAAATCAGCTCTTCATGAGAAAATACGGAAGACGTCTGGATTTGATCACGACGTCAATATCCGTAATTTTTCGACCAGAGAACTTCTGGCCGAAAAACGCGAGGCTGACCGCAAACATGCAACATATGACATCTTTCTTTCTCACTCTTCGGAAGATGCAATTTACATCAAAGCACTCCGAGACGAATTAGTTGATGCAGGATTTTCAGTATATGTGGATTGGATAGAAGACCCGCAGCTAGATCGCTCAGCAGTTACAAAGAAAACAGCCGTAGTGCTTCGCAATAGAATGAAGAGCTGTAAAAGTCTCTTATATGTCACGTCAACTGCTGCCAAAAAATCGATTTGGATGCCTTGGGAGCTTGGTTACATGGATTCACGCACAAACTCCAGAATCGCCATCGCCCCCATTGTAGATGATGGCCAAGAACATAATGACTTCAAGGGGCAGGAATACCTCGGATTGTATCCATATCTTGACAAGACTGGCAATAGTTTTTACATACACGAATCCCGCAGAGTCTACGTTGGCTTTCGCCGCTGGTTTGAAGGCGCCGATCCTACAGCTCAAACTTAGCTTTTAGAGCTTGCATAGCTTTTCGAATATCACATTTACACAAGCAGACACATCATCTGTCCCAAAAAGCAAAGCGTTCTCTTCATCTTGAAGTCCATTCCTGAGAGATGAGGGCACAACGTCCCGTGCGTATTTGGCTGCATAGCCACCCATGCCTCCAACCAAGAAACGTGGTATTTGCTTGGAGGCCGCCAATTTCATTTCTTCAAATACCCCAGGTACAACGCCATCTGCTGCATGCATTTTGCCTCCAACTGCAACCATGACGTTTTGGGAGCCAATCAGTAAATGCCGCATTTCGGTAAGGCTCTGATTGCGGGTATGGACATCTTCAGGCCCTCCCTCACCTATTTGCTTGGTCACAAGAAACTCAGCCACATCTGAAACACCGTCCCTAAACTCCGCAGGCAGGTCTTTAGCCCAAAGCTCCGACATAATCAAAGTGACTGGCTTTCGTTCTCTTTTTCCAGCATGCAGGCGGGCCTGACGGAGGATGACAGGTGTAAAGGTAGGATGTGAGCCATGAACAATCCTTCCACCGTATTTAAACACAATACCGCTAAACAGAGCAACAAACTCTAGGATCGCACGGTCCATGGCCTCCTCTGACCAGTCGGCACGCTCTGCAATGGCACCTGAGAGTCCTATATCGTACTGACTCAATGACACATTAATTCTGGTCGCGCTCATGGTGTAAACGTCGTGAAATTGGATTCAATTAGCGCAGCGAGCTCTTGATGATGTAAAATCACCACTCCGCTGTCAGCAGGACTGGATTCAATAATTTCTTTCAATTCTGGTTCGGGGATTAATTCGCCATCGTAGATATATAGTGCGTGATTGGGTCGTTCAGTCCTAGTTAGAAAATTGGAAAAAACATTCATTGCAGGTCCGTGGACTTGTTCAAAAATTGAACAATGACTCAAGACCCTCGTGGACAGCCTTACAGAGTGGCTTCTCACTGACTCGCACATAAGTAGCCGGGCGTCCAAGATAGACCAAGTGTAGGAACGCGACACGAACTCCTTCTCAACGAGAAATGGCACTCTGCATTTTCGACGAAAGATCTCACAGACATAGGCCTCCATCTCAGTGACAATGAGTGCTAATTCCGCATCCGTCAGTGGAGGGGCGGCAGGCGAATCGTTCAAGGTGAGCGAAACCCACCTTTGTAAATCAAATAACGAGCGAAATCGTGGTCCTTTTTTGGTCTCTGTCCGGGAGCGAAAGCAAAGAGGTAAAATCGGCAACAATTGGCTATTGGCCGTGTCTACTTCGTGTTTGATCCAAGGCGAATGTGGCGCTTGTGGCGTGTCCAGTAACAGCACAACACTGGCTCCCTCCAGCGCATTATCGATTTCGCTCTGTACGGGGCTTCCCGGTAAAATCTTCGTTTCCCCATCGAGTTCCCGAGCTTCGTCGCGCCAAACGGGATAACCCAATTTGTTGAGGTGGGCTTCGATCTGCTGAGCTATCTGCGTCCCGTCTGAGGCGCGATATGAAATAAAAATCCTGGTGTCACGCTGCTGCAATCGCAACCCCAAAATTGCGCCGGTTCTCTTTGCAAGTCTCCCGTCAGGACCACCGGCAGCCGCATCAAATTCAAGCGCCTTTACGGATGAGGCTGATGAAGGCGGGCGCCTCATAAGGGAATCCAGCGCGACGGGAAGGAGTGGGCCCACTCCATTCCTGGCATCAAGATAATCTTGTATGTAGTCGTTGCCTGGATCTGGAAATGGCACCCCGTCGTAGACTATCAACAACAGATCATCCCAACTGACATCGGAGGGCCATCTTCCGGGAGTTGATGCGTCCGCCAACGCGATGGGAACCGCATTCCTAAACGCCGCATCAAGATCTCTGTTGATTTGCTCGGCAGTTGCTCGCTGACTTCTAGCATGTAAAATGACAATCACAGGGCTTCGAATAATTTTGTTTTAGGGGCCAACTGACTTTGGGATTTCACCTGCCAAACCTACAAAATGCAACAATTTTGCTTTCCCACGTTAAAGGGGGGCGAAATTCCAGTATTGAACTTTTTCCACTCTGACGCTAGACCACGCCTCGCCTCAATTGCATGACCAATTCGATCTCCAGACCGAGGTGTCGATCAAACGAACGCAGCAATGCGCCTGTTTCCCTGCATCCGTAATCAAACCTCAGTTCTTATCTCAGGCCCCCATGACCAGTTCCCGCACCAGTGTAATCGAGTCGATCGTGGTGGGATTCTCATCGAGTCACATCGGCTCTCATCATGTTTTCATTCCACGTCCGAAGGCAGATCGCGAGACTCTCGACATACTTGGAGTCTCAACGTGCGATCCAACAGTGGCTCCCGAGGTAGTCATTTACGATCAGAAATCGAACTGGTTGTTTCTCTTCGACGTCTCGCGCTCGCGCCGTTACATGAACGAGGCCCATCGGAAGAAACTGGCGGCTCATTTCACTCCCTGCGGCAAGAGCCTTGTCTTTTTCTCCCTCTTCGCGGATTGCAATGCCTTTAGCCGTTTGGGAAAACTTCCCATACCTACCGCATTCTTAAGAGTCTTACGATCCAGAGAATCTGGATGCGAATTCCAATAAAAAATAAACTTAAGATCCACTACTCATATGTAGTTGACAATCCCTATGCCGTCTTCCTTTTTAAGTTACAGTACAAACGATTTTGAAATAGCCCAGCATCTTTTCCTGACTGCGGAAGAGTTGGAATATTTCATCTGGTTCGACATCATCGACTTGCCAATACTCTCAGATTGGAAGGTCGCGATTCAAAATGCGATTAATGATTCCGATAGTATTATCCTGTTGGTATCGCGTAATTCAATCCACTCAGAATACGTTCTTGAGGAGTGCAGGATGGCAATTGAATCAGGCAAGCTAATATATGCATTATTAATAGATAATGTATTATTGCCGGAATTTATTGCCTCATGTCAACAGATTTATTATGCGGATCTTCGCGAAAATCCATTTTCAAAATCGCTTCTCACAAGTTTTATAAATGATATTAAATTTGACCCGGCTACCAAATGGACGAGAGAACGAACTGGGCTTATCTTGTCCTCTGTTTTTCCGCCGGAATTGCTACATGTTTCGAGAGTGATTAAATCTTATGGGTGGATCAGTTCGGCTGTTTGCGCGATATCAATATTAGTGTCCTTCATTGTTGCCGATCGACTTGGGGGAGCACTCAATACTATTGTCGTCTTTCTGTTGATTGCTGTCGTAGTTACTGTAAATCAGATTTGGCTACCACGAGTACACGATCAAATGTTGCAACGCAATATTAGCTCGATTAAACTATTGTTGAATTTTCTATTGATCGGGATTACCACAACTTTAATACCAATTGTGCCAATTATACCGACATTGGAGGTATTAGATCAAGGAGCTAAAGGAAATATTTTTCGACCAAACATTGCTATAGTTTTTTGGGTGCTAGGATATTTACTAGTATGTTTTACACCAGGACTGATCATTTTACCTCAGTATTGGAAGCGGCGGGACTCATTTGATTTCGTGCTGCGGTGGCTTCCGCAGACAACCGTTGCGACTTTTGGCCTAGCCGACATTTCGAATATCCTGGTTGAACGAACAGCAGTTAAACCCGCCAATTTCGATCAAATTCAAATAATCCATCATGCGATCGATCATAAGTTCGCCAATTTCTTGCTCAATTTTTTGATGACCGATGAGAGATTGAGAGGGGTTTCTCTGGAATTGGTAGACATATCCAAAGATTATATTCCTGCAGACGAAGGGGATAATGAGCCTATTTCCATCGTTGTAATTTCACCCTTCCTTTCGGAAATATGGCCAAGCTCCTCCAGAATTGCTAGCATTGGTCGTGTAATTCCGATATTGTTTCAGCACTGCTCGGCCTATCCAGAGAGCCTCAGTCGCATTCATCACATTGACGCGAGAAGGGATTACCAATATGCAGCGAAAGCTGTTCTTTCGGTACTTGCGGATGAATTTCACAATGAAATTTACAATGAAAGACCTCCAATTAAGCCAAGTTTTTTTGGGCCTCATCCATGGCCCGATGAATTGAAAGCAATGTTCGGGATGTGTACATTTTTAATTGGATGGCACGCCTTGGGCGGCATAATTTATTCCCTGAAACGAGGCTTTCCGGCGCTGGCGCTCTGGATAGCTTTTTACGCGATCTTTGCAGGGCGCAAGTTCTTTTTTAAATGTTATTGGGAGCGCCGCTCTAGTGTTGAATTGCTGATACCCATTTCATTGATTTATGGGGTTTCCATAAGCACTGTAACATTTGAGATTCAAATAGCTATGGCAGATCGATTCTACCCAAGAAGCGTTGGGTTGATTCTTGTAATCGCATTATCGCTTATCCCCCTCGCATCCGCACTCTGTATAGGCAGTCGGTCATTGAGGAATAGAATAATATCGCCGAAAAATAGCTTTGAGATATGGATGCCATCTCTAGAATTTGAGTTTCTTGATCTGTGCTATTTTATTTTATTATCGCTAGCGTTTACACTAATTGGCCTTTGGATTATTTAAATCGAAATGAATAGTAATCGGCGGGGTCAGTTACGGTGATGGATGCAAGGTATTTTTAGGCGATTTCCGGGCTTTGGAGATGGCTTGGATTGAAGGGCTTTTCTGACCTCAGGATGCCGAAAATGAGGTGCAGGAGCTTCGTCATGATGGCCCCGATGATGACGATGGATTTCCTGCCCTTCTCCTTGAGCCGCTGCCCGAAGGCTCGACAGAGCGGGTTGTAGCGCATCGCGCTCATGGCGTATGAAAGGGGTCAGTCCCGAAATTCAAGTGTTGATCCTTTTCCCCTCCCCCGCTAGCGTCTTTCCCCATGGCACGACCGGTTCGATATGAGGCTGCTGGGGCGGTTTACCACGTGATGGCTCGCGGCGATGGCGGGCGGGTGGTGTTTGAGGGCGATGAGGACCGCAAGGCCTGGCTCGGGGCGCTTGGCAAGGCCTGTGCGGCGCACGGTTGGCGGGTGCATGCCTGGGTGCTGATGGGCAACCATTTCCATCTTCTCCTGGAAACGCCGGAGCCGAACCTGGTGTCGGGGATGAAGTGGTTGATGGGGGTCTTTTCCCAGGGCTGGAACCGTCGGCGGCTGAGGCGGGGGCATGTCTTTCAAGGCCGCTACAAGGCGGTGGTGGTGAACGGCGAGGCGCGCGATGCCCACTACCTGCGCGTGGTGGCCGACTACATTCACCTCAATCCGGTGAGGGCCGGTCTGGTGGGCGGCACGACGGGGCGGACGCTGAAGGATTTCGCGTGGAGCAGTTTTCCCGTGTATGGGGGTCGGAAGGGTCCGGAGTGGTTGCAGACGGATCGGGTGGTGTCGGCCTTTTCGCTGGCGGAGGGGAAGAGCGGTCGGCAGGCGTATGCGCGCTACCTGGAAGCGCGGGCGCTGGATCGCGAGGGGAGCTTGAACGACGAGTCGCTGAAGGAGCTGCGCCGAGGCTGGTACCTGGGCGAGGAGGAATTCGGGAAGAAGGTGTTGGGGGAGATCGGCGGGAGGATCGCGCCGTTGCGGAAGAAGGGCAGCCTGCGTGGCGAGGCGGCGAGGTCGCACGATGTGGCCGAGGCGGAGCGCTTGGTGGTGGCGGGGCTGGTGTTTCTGAAGCTGCCGGAGGGCGCGGAGGAATTGAGCGGTCGCGGCAAGTGGCGGGACGGGAAAGCCGTTGTGGCCGCGCTGGTGAGGTTACGGACGGGTGTGCGCAATGCCTGGGTGGCAGAGCGCCTTTCGATGGGTCACGAGGGGAATGTGACGCTGGCAGTGCGACGGGTGCGGGAGGAGAAGGGATTGCAGGCAATGCTGAAGAAGCTGGAGCGAACACTTGATTTTCGGGACTGACCCTTTTGGGTTGGGTTTCGATCAAGGGTATCCGTTGTCCTCGGTCCGCCCCCCTGCCGGCCTTCTTTCCGCGCCCTTGCTATCCGGCACTTTCCTCCCTACTCTTCACGTAATGAGAAGTCTCCATTACACGCTTTACCGAGAAGAGTCGGACTACGTGGCCCAGTGCCTCGACTACGACGTGTCCAGTTTCGGTTCCACCGAAAAGGAAGCCCTCGCCAACCTCAAGGAGGCCCTGGAGCTTTACCTCGAAGACCTCCCCGAATCCGCCGTCATCCCTCAGATCACGGACGTCACCGTGGGAGAATTCGCCATCGCTTGAACGGGCTGCCAAACCATGCCCAAGAGAATCCCATCCGCCGAGTTCATCGCCATCCTCACCGTTCACGGCTTTGAATTCGTATCCCAGCGGGGCAGCCATGCCAAATATCGGGATGCGAATGGGCACACCGTCATCATCCCCCATGTGAAAGGGGGCAGTCCTCGCGTTTTAACATCCGTATTTGTGGAAGCCGGTCGATGGCTGGGGTCCGCGCATTTCAACGTTCCCCGGAATCCATTCCCAAAAATCCTCTCTTTGATATGACAGAGGAACGGACCTTCTATGACATGTATTTCGACATTATTTGCACAGACGACTTTTCCCAGTTTTTCTTGCCTTCTGGCAAGGTCAGGCCCGAGTAATTCGGCTTCACGCTGGTCAATCAATTGACCAGCCAAACGCAGATCATCGACAATAAAATCAGCCAGCTATTTCAATTCTACCAACTAACTGAAATAGCAATGATGCCCAAAATCACAATCAACAAGAAAAGATAAGCTATAAAGTTTGCGGTTTGTTGATCCATGCTGGTAGTAGACTTATAGCGCTTTGCTTCTAAGACTTTCCATTCGGCATCAAACAGTTTTGCAGGCATTAGGTTCTCCAATGCGCCGATTACTTGGAACTTTGCTTTGTTGAGAAGTCCGTAAGATTGGAGTGTACGCTTCCAGTTATAAGCTAGCGCGATACCGACCAAACCTAGGAAAATCCCTCCTGATGATGCCCATTTTATAGTGATTGCACTGACGCTGGAAACAAGCACTCCAATTCCTGCAAGCAAAGCAAAACTCGCAGATAGATATAGGCTGTTGACTGTCTGTCTTCGCGACACCAGGAGTTCGGAGCTCTGGACCATCAGATTATACTGATTCCATATCATATCCTGAGGTCGCCCCTGATCACCTATCTCTTGGTGACCAAATAAGGTTTTCGGCACCATTGCTTCAACGATTTGGCTGGCAAGGGAGGGGATATTCCAAGGTTGAATGACAATGGAGTGTTCATTGCAAATGCTGGGGAGTTCCACATTCTCATTTACTTTAGTCGCCAGGACGGGTTTGCCCAACCTCCTTGCCTCACCGATTTCCCAGGCGACCGGCTCGCTGAGATAAGTTTCTCTCCCTACTACGCAAATGACCAAGATGCACTCTTCAAGAAGCGATCTAGCATGGGTCTTCCAATCGTCTTGAAAAGGGATGCGACTTGCCAAGTCCTCGAATGGGAGATTTGGAAGCCGATCCTTCAATGCTGTTTTCAGCTCCTCTGTCTCTTTTTGATCATGAGTCCGGTAGCTAAAGAAGAGGTTGTATGACATGAGTATGCTCGATAGCTTACGAACGATCGTCGGCTTGAAAAGAAAGAAAGCCTACTATGGTTCGAACCTTTACCATCAATTCTTCCCCGGCGGCTGCTGGGGGGGCACGACCTGGACACTCCCGTTTCAGGCCAAAGCCGCTCGCGAATTGGCGGATTTTGCCTCAAAGCCTGCCACTCACCCCGATTCTTCGCTATCCTGGGCCTGAAGCCGTAGGAGCAGCGATGCAATCCGCTCCTTGAGATCCTCCCCTACCGTTCCCTCGGCGAAGCGCTTGGACGTGAAAGGGGTCACTTCCGAACTTCAAGTGTTGAGGCAGTCTGAAACGGGGCAGTTACGGTGATGGATGCAAGGGACTTCTAGGAGATTCCCTGGCTTTGGAGATGGCTTGGATTGAAGGGCTTTCCTGACCTCAGGATGCCGAAGATGAGGTGCAGGAGCTTCGTCTTGATGGCCCCGATGACGACGATGGATTTCTTGCTCTTCTCCTTGAGCCGCTGCCCGAAGGTTCGACAGAGCGGGTCGTAGCGCATGGCTCTCATTGCGGGAAAGAAGAGGGCTTTGCGCAAGCGCGAGGAGTCGGCCACGCTCATGGGGTTATAGGTGGAACCACTGGTGCCGCTTTGCTTGTGCCGGGGCGTGACAGCAACTTGAAGGTTAGTTACTCGGTGTACTTGAGATCACTCCTGAGGAGATTCCCAACGGAGGAACTTACCTGAAGGTGTTGGCCTCTGTGCACGGAGTTCATGAGCCCGGAGGAGGGCGAATCGGGCAGCTTGTCTGACGAAGAGCAAAGCGTCCTCCTGACATTTTTCGAGGACTGGCTCCAGTTGGAGCATGTTTGGAAAGTATCCGGCCAGAGTGCAGGCAATGTAGGCATGGCGCTTGTTTGTACCTTCAATCATGGACTTCAAATCGGCGCCAAGTGCAGCGACCTCACCGTCGCTGAGCAAGCCTTGAGAGGCCTGGGGGCTATGCTCATGCAACAAGGCATAGGCCCATCCCCTGACGATCCGGGGAAACTTCTCATTCTGAATGATTCCACGCAGGAACTCCGCCGACGGTATAGAATCTGGATCACGATGAAGGGCGCGCAGGAGCTGAACCATGACGTAAGGGTCCCTCTTGGTACGCAGGAATTCGACTATCTGATCCTTCTTTTCCACGAACGCCTGAATGGTGGTTCGGTTGGAGGTGCTATTAAAATGGCAGGCCCAATATTGCCGCGCAGGAATTGGGGTATCCACGTCTAGGATGAGACCCAGAATCTGGTCAGCCAGCTCCTTTTGCGTGGAGATCATCACGTCCACAATGCGATCAACTTCGGGTTCAGTGGCGGATTCCGGCATCTCGGTAAAATTGCCCGTTTTGAGGCAATTCAGGATGGACTTCGCGGTCATTTCATTTCGCTTCGACTTACCCTCCGGATAAAGGTCCAGAAAAATGGGCCAGGTCGATTTCGCGAGCTCAGCTTCAATTGCAGCATTGTTGGAAGCGCCGTCAAGAACTCGCTCACGTTCGCCGCGTCTGGTAATAACCATCAGGATCGGGGAGGTGAAATGCCCTTCGTTCGCCGTCACCCCTACGACACAGCCGTAGACCCGATCATCAGTCGTTTCACGACCGAACTCCGGAAAGAACTCACAGTGGACACGGTCACGGCGGGATGGGTCGCGATCAGTGCACTCGATCATGTAGCCATTTCGAATTCGGCGGATCATGCAGGACGATTCCCTCGCTCCCTCAATTGGCTTTCCATTCTCATCCTTGATATGGTCCTTCAGGTAGCCATGCGGCTGGAATAGCCCGAACTTGAACTCGTAAGTATGATGGCTAATCTGCATCCGGACTTCTCGCGGATTGCTTGGACTAGGCGGAATCTGGGTAATGTGGTAGGCATTCCACTTTCCTTCCCATTGTCGACGGAGGGCCCTTACGTCTCGGGTCCACCTGTTGACTAAGAGGACGACAATGGATCCGATCGCGGCAGAGATTAGATTCGTCGCAATTGCCCAAGTCGTCTCGCCCATCAGATCACTTCAGCAATCGACGGGCCAACCATCGTGCAAGTTGCGCATGAAAGGGGTTACAATGATGGAGGGCAAAGGGATTCTAGGCGATTTCCGGGCTTTGGAGGTGGCTCGGATTGAAGGGCTTTCCTGACCTCAGGATGCCGAAGATGAGGTGCAGGAGCTTCGTCATGATGGCCTCGATGACGACGTTGGATTTCTGGCCCTTTTCCTTGAGCCGCAGCCCGAAGGTTCGACAGAGCGGGTTGTAGCGCATGGCGGGAAAGCAGAGGGCTTTGCGCAAGCGCGAGGAGCCGGCCTTGCTCATGTGGTCTCGAGGAAGCGGATGGGGGCTTTGAGATCACGTTTGTGGAACAGATCGGAGGCATGACCGAGTCGGTTCCGGAAGCGAACCAGGCCGCGCCTTTTTGTTTTCATCGAAAGGCGTCAGTTCGAACAACCCTCGTGGGGAAAATCGGGTCCTACTTGGCCGGCTCGCCGTAGTGGCCGTTCGTTTCCGCGACGGGCAGCTTCGGTCGGGAGGCCTGCGGCTGGTCCTCGGCGAGCCAGCGGTTGCCCTCGAAGCGGAAG
>JAIYDT010000004.1 GCA_027487355.1 Verrucomicrobiaceae bacterium | reverse complement strand
CCCGCCGATCACCCCGAGCGGAAACTCCTCGAAAGCGCCGCCCGCGGCTGCCCCGTCCACCACAGCATCCACCCGGACATCGAGGTGAAGATGAATTGGAAGTGGCTGTGAGGGGGGTAGCCTTAAAACAATGAATCTTCCGATTGCCGATGAGCGGCTAGCTCGCGCCAAGGAATCATTAGAAGGTCTTTCCGTTGGCGATGCAGTCGGTGAATCACTGAGCTATCAATTTTATCGTTGTCGAGAGATCTGTGATTTCTCGGTTTTCCGGCCGGGAACATTGAGATACACCGACGACACGGAGATGGCATTGGCCTTGTTTGAGACTTTGGGGCGATTAGGAGGGGTAGACGAAGACGTTGTGGCATGGGCGTATTCCACCCGATACAAGATGGACCCTGACAGGGGTTACGGTAAGATGGCCCGTCACATCCTGAAAGAGATTGGGAATGGCACTCCGTGGCGGGATGCATCGAAGAACGCTTTTGGTGGCGGTTCGTTTGGCAATGGGGCCGCGATGCGTGTGGCTCCGCTTGGTGCCTACTTTGCTGATGATTTAAGCGTTTTACCTGCGATGGCAACCAAGTCCGCACAGGTTACCCACTTTCATCCTGAAGGGATCGCGGGAGCGATTGCAGTCGCTGTGGCAGCGGCTGTGGCGAGCAGTCAGAAGAGAAAGCCTCCGAGCGATGCTGCCAAATTCATCTGGGACGCTGTTATGGACCTCACTCCCGAAAGCGAAGTTCGAGTTCGGCTCGCAACGGCCCGTGGTTTTTTAACTGCTGATGTTAAGCAAGTCGCCCGAGAGGTAGGAAACGGCTCGGAGATCTCTGCTCAGGACACTGTTCCTTTTTGCATCTGGTCAGCTTGCCAGAATCTTGGATGCTTCCGTGAGGCCTTGCTTACCACAATCGAGGTCGGAGGTGATTGTGACACCAACTGCGCAATTGTAGGTGGCGTGGTTTCGGCCTTTTCTGGTGGAATAGACATTCCTGCTGACTGGCATGCAGCACGTGAGCCACTCGTACTGGAGAGCTCATGGATGATGAATGGATGAAGTTGGAAGTGGTGCCGTTCCAAGCCAATGCCTTCGCAGCGTGTCGCCATTTTGAATGAAGTCCTCTTCTTGATCGCGTCGACGCCTTCTGCAAGGGACAGGGTAGCAACTGACGTGATGAAGTGGCGGCCCGGCCTTCCCCTCATACATTCCATGCAAGAATGAATTCAAGGAGGCCAGGTCGATAGGCTCGGATTCAGGCCGCAGGTTGCAGGCGTTCCAGCGTGGCAAGGTGCTCGTTCACCTGCGGCAGGAGTTGATCTCGGATCAGGGTTTTGCATTCCGGCATGACTTCGTGATCGAGCAGGGCGTCCAGGTAGTCCTGACGACCTGAGGCCTCGCCCTTCTTCAGGGATTCCAATGCCGAGCCTGCACCGAAAAGATCGGCGGTTCCTTGGACGGTCTTGGCAAAGAGTCCCCAGACTCCTGAACTGCGATCCGGTTCACCGCCCATGCTGTGGACGTTTGCGATAAGCAGACTGACGGATTCCGCATGCTCGGTGCGGATGCGGAGGAGTTCATCAGAGGCAATCGTGTCGATGTACTTGTTGATCGCCTGATCGTAGGTTTCGACGGCGGAAAGCTCGCCGCGGAGCAGGCTGTTGCAGATTTTGATGCAGTGATCGTTGGTCGTGGTGGTGCTCATGATTTGATGGGGGTTTGCTGTGGATCCAGCGTTGGATTTCCTATCGCATGATCGGTGCCACGATGGCTCAGCAAGGGATTGCTGGCTTTACCAAGGATTCACGGGACGGTTCACTCCTCACTCTGCATCGAAATGCGCCATTCACGATGCGATGCGCACGGCCTGATCAGGTCGAAGAAGGTGAAGATATTCTCCCGAGATCGCCTGGATCGGCGGGTTCCTTCTGTTGCTGGAGACCGCTGCTGGCTTCGTCGTTCCAGTCGGCAATGTGCTCCGGGTCCGGACGGTTGCCGGGCTTCCAATCCTGCGATCTGCGGCTCTCGCCTCCGCCACCCAGTCTCTCGAAATCGTGGAAGGTTACCTCTGCCTCCTCTCCATCCCCTTGACCACCTCCACCGCGCCCGCCTGTTTCGCGACCGCGAGGAACTCGCCCAAGCCGCCGGCCTGATCCACAAACACCACTGCGGCCGCCGCTTCGCCGAACTCGCCGATGCCGAGGAGGCCGCGAAGGGCTGGTGATCAGCTTTCAAGCTGCTCCGGCGCCTGTATTTGCTGCGCTTTCGAGAGTCATTTGTGCGGCAATGAGAAAAATTTCTACTCCAGCGGGAAGGATTGCTACTTTTACGGATTAGTTTGCTCCATCAGCATGCCAATTAACTCCATTAGAGACATAAATTTATAAAAAAGCGGGGAAAATAAGTTGGATAATGCACGATTAATGTAATTTGACCTCTTGATTTCCTAATTGCGCGTGCGAAATTTCTCCTGTAACGTGTGAAATCATGATTGAAACACCGATTTCCACGAAGGCGATGGCGAGTGCGCTGGGCAATGCGTTCCGTTGGCGGGCCTTGCGGGAGCTGGCAGCGGGAGAGCCACTGATGACCATCGAGCTTTCCGAGCGGATCGGCGTGGCACCGAACACGTTTTCCCGGCACATGAAGGTGCTGCTCGCAAGCGGCTTGGTGACGCAGAACCGCGCGGGGCAATACGCGATCCCGGTGGGGCGGCTGGTTTCCAAGGAGGAGCGCATCCTGGACTACGGCATCTGCCTGCTGCGGCTAGGGAACGGGGCAAGGCCCTGAAAACCAAAAAACCCGCTGCCCAGGATGGACGGCGGGGTTTCTTGAAACGTTTGGAGGCTTACTTCTTGAGGGGCTTCCTCGCGGGCCGTGCCCTCCGCTCAGCGGCGGCGACGGATCAGCAGGGCGGTCAATGCGAATCCAGCCAGCAAAGATGCGGAAGGTTCTGGAACAGCCATGAAGGCGATGTCGTTGCCGCCCGTGAAGGTGTTGCCGGTGCTGTCCGCGAAATAGCTGATTCTGAAATCCTGGCCTGAGACGTTGAAGACCGAGTCGTTCGCGAGGCCGGTGAAAGTGCCGTTGATGGCATCGCTGCCGTCATTGAGGAGGATGAAGAACAGGGAATTCTCAATGGGTGTGTATCCCATCGTGACGGAAAGCAGGCCAGCCACCGTGGCGGAACCGGTGACGTTGAGCTGGTCGTATCCGGTTCCTGCAGTTGCACCGTTGAGTTCGATGTCGAGATATCCTCCCGATTGCAGATCAAGGTTTCCGGTGTTGAGAATTCCTGAACTGTTGCCAGGTCCGACCCTGCCTCCAGTGGCAATGGTGAGTGCCCCTGTGGTGCCGTTCCCGCCGAGGGTGCCTCCGTCGCTCACGGTAAAGGCACTGGCAGACGCGGTGCCGTTTACGGCCAGGGTTCCGTCGTTGACGGTGGTGCTTCCGGTGTAGGTGTTGATCCCGAGGAGGGTCATGATGCCGTTGCCTTCCTTCGTCACGGATCCGCTGCCACTGATGGTGGTCGAAACGCTGAAGTTATCGGATCGGTTGAAAACCAGCGCCGCGTTGTTCGTCACCGCACCGCTGCCGAGGTTGCCGGTGGTGCCACCGTTTCCGATCTGCAGCGTGCCATCGCTGACGGTGGTTCCAACACCATAGGTATTGGCTCCGGTGAGGATGAGCGTGCCTGTTCCGATTTTGACGAGGTTTTGGTTGCCTGTCGCACTGATCACACCGCTGAGGGTGACCGTGTTTCCACCGGTGTGGATCGGGTCCGGATTGGCGGTGTTGATGAGGTCGATGTCGTTGGCGAGAGTGACCGAGTTTTCAAACCGCAGGTCGCCGAGGGTGGCGTTGCCATTGCCATTGAGAAGGAGCTTGGCGGTGCCGAGGCTGTTGTTGTTGGTCACCACGATCGCCCCTCGGTAGAGTTCGAGATTGCCCTGGAAGCTGTTGTTTCCGGCAAGGCGGTAGGTGGTGGTGTTGTCGCCACTGGTGTTGCTGTTCAGGCGGAAGGTGCTGTTCGCGTTGCCGCCGGTGATGTCGCCGGTGAGGTTGAGCTGCGTGCCGGTCGAGACGCCGGCACTGGCCTTCATCAGCGTGTAGGTGGTGGCGGAGATGGGTGCGGCGAGCGCGATGTTGTTGGCGAGCGTGGTGGCAGCAGTGTTGTTGACCAGGATCGTGGAGACGCCGCCGCCGGTGCCGCTGGTGGCACCCGTGCCGATGGTGATCGCGCCGGTTCCCGCCGCACTGCCGTTGGACAATGAAAGTGACCCGCCATTCAGGTTCGTGCCGCCTGTGTAGGAGTTGGTGCCGCTGAGGGTCAGAGTGCCTGTGCTGGTGGACGTCTTCGTGACGACACCGCCGGTGCCGGAGATCGTGCCGGCGAACGAGGTCGATGCGGTTCCCGCCAGGGAGAGGGTGTTGGCTTGCAGGTTGACGTTGCCGCCGGTGGTTCCGCCTCCGGCGAGGCTGGCGACGGTTTCGCTGGCGTCGAGCCGGAGAATGGCTCCAGCGGTGTCGGCCAGTGACACGGCGCTGCCATCCGCGATGGCGGCTCCACCAGTCAGGGCCAGGGTTCCGGCACTGACCGTGGTGGTACCGGTGTAGGTGTTGGCGCCGGAGAGGGTCAAGGTGCCCGTGCCCACTTTGGAGAAGCCGAGCGCCCCGTTCGACGAGATCACCCCGCTCAGTTCACCGGCCAAGCTGCCGCCCACGCCGATGTTCTGTGATGCTCCACTTTGCAGGTAGATCTGGTTGGCCACGTTGATGTTGGCCGAAAGTTGCAGCGCTCCAGCGGAGTTGTTGTTGCTGTCCAGCCGGATCACGGTCGTTCCCGCTGCGTTGGCGTGGCCCAGAATCAGGGGACCACGCTGCACGTTGATGGTTCCCTGCATCGAACTGTTGTTGCCGTTCAAGGTGAGGGAACCGGTGTTCTGACCCGTCGCACCACCTTGGAAGAACCACTCCGTGCCACCGGTCGTTGAGGCCGACGTGTTGGCGTTCCCGCCGCTGATCGTGCCGTTGATGACCGTGGAGCTGTTGTTGGGGGTCAGGAAAGTGAACCGGCCTGTCGCGCTGGGAAGGGTGAAGTTGTTGGCGAAAGTGACGGAGGTCCCGGTGACCGTGAGCTGCGTTCCGATGGCGGTGACGTTGAATGCGGCGCTGCCGATGTTGCTGGAGTTGGCGATCGAGATGACTCCGCCGCCAAGATTGGTGCTTCCTGTGTAAGTGTTCGCACCGGAAAGGGTGAGCGTCCCCGCTCCGGTCTTGGTGAACCCGGAGTTCGAAGCCGCCTCGCTGATGATGCTGGAAATCGTGAGTGTGCGGCCAGTGGCGACTTCGAAGATCCCATTCGTCGTGCCGAGCCTCAGTCCCATGGTTTGGGTTCCCGTCCCGGTGTTCACGTTGGCGATGGTGAGGTTGGCGGAACCCGCCACGCGGATCAGGGTGTTGGCGACGGAGTTAACTGTCGCTCCGTTGAGTTGGAGGATGCCGTTGACTGTTGTCGAATTGTTGCCGATTTGAAGGGCAGTGCTGTCGGTCTTGTTGAAATCGATCCCTCCCAGAATCAGTCCCACGCCGCCTGCCGCAGTCAACGTGTTCATGTTGATTCCTAAATTCGAGCCACTATTGGATCCGGATACAGCCATGATGTCCGTGCTCAAGCCCTCTCCAGTTGGGTTTGCGAGCGGAGCACTGCCAGCGAAGGTGCCGGATGTAGACCAATTGGTATTTGGCGAATTCAGCCATGCATTTGATGTATTTAGCCAAGTACGCACAGTCTGCGCACCAAGCTGGCCAGCCGTGGCGGCGAGGAGTGTGAGGGTGATCGCCGCGGGGAAACCCAGGGAAGAGCGGGACCGCAGTGGAAGGCTGATGTTCGAGCGGTGGGGAGTCTTGAATTTCATGGAAAAGGGGGGATGCATTCGACTGTGAAAAGTTCGTTCACTTCGGACAGCATCTAACCTTTTTCCATGACTCGATAGAGGGCATTCTCTATCGTGAGACGATTTCGTGACATGATGTATGCCTTAACGAAGTCCACGAAAGTGAAAGCCTGACACCCACACGTTGTTATGGCGCGACCTTTGCCCGTTGGCGGACTCGGAAGAAGCGCTGGGAGTCCCCCGGCGTCGGTGCCATGAAGACGCTGGTGCCGACCCCCGTGGCTCGGATGTTCTCCACTTCATTCTGCCAGTCGATGAGGTTGGTGGATGATAAGACATCATAGTTGTCTCCGGGGAGCGAGTTCCAATCCAGCCGCATGTCACCACCGTCAGGGCCGAAGTGACTGACCGCGAAGGATTTGATCTCTTCGTCAATGACCGAGAAGCGGATGGGGCCTTGCTCGATGGTGTAGCCGCTATTGCTGAAGAGAACGGCGTAGTAATCGCCCTTGGCCGGGCTGAAGCCGAGCGTGCCGTTAGGGCGGATGGCTCCACCGGCGGTCTTGGTGCCGTTGAGGTAGTTCCAGTAGGCGGCAGCATCCGGGCCCGGTTCGTCACCAGCACGGTAGATGCCCACCCAGCTGTCGGGATTTCCGCTGGTGCCATTCCAGGTGCCGTTGAATTGGCCACCAGTTGTCAGGTGGAGGGCGCCGATTGAAAAGGCGTTGCTGTTTCCGCCATCCCTGAAGACGCGGGCTTGGGCGGTGAGGGTGCCGTTGAGCGTGAGGGTGTAGGTGGTGTTTTGCAGCGGGGAAACCTCCAGCACCGCGACTCCGGCCACGTTGGAGACATTGGTGCCGTCGCCCACGGTTAAGGTTTGCACGCTGCCGTCGCCGGGATCGACGACCCATGAGAGCGTGATCGGAGTACCGTCATTGATGAAGGAATGATCGGCGGTGAAGCCGAGAATGCGCGGGCTGTTGGCAACGGTGAACGGGACGGTGCCGAGAATTTGATAGCCATCTGCGGCGAGGAAATAGGCGGTCCAGTCGCCCTTGGGCAGACCGGGATTGGTGAACGTGATCGTGCCGGCGGCAAGAGCCGAGCCTGCGGTTTGGGTGCCGTTGGTGTAGTTCCAGATGGTGGAGGCAGGGCTGCCATCCGGGACGCCTGAGAGATTCCGTGGATAGATGCCGACCCAGTCAGTGGTGGTCGGCGCGACGCGACCGGACCAGGTCGCCGTGATGGCCTCACCGACCTGATAGACCGACTTGTTCAGCGCGAAGACCGGAGGTGCGGCGGCGACGGTGAAATTGACACTGCCCAGCGAGGTGCTGCCACCGCTGGCAAGGAAATAGGCGGTCCAGGTGCCAGCGGCCAGACCGGGACTGGTGAAACTGACCGTGCCTGCTGCAAGGGCGGTGCCGGGAGTCTGCGTTCCGGAGGTATATCTCCATGACGTGGCGGCTGGACCTGACCCCGGAGTCACGCCCTGCGGATAGATGCCGATGGTGTCCGTCGCGACAGGGGAACTGCGATTTGCCCAGGTGGCGGTGATCGTTTCTCCGGACTGATAGGCGGACTTGTTGAGGGTGAAAGAGAAGGCGGCGCTGGCGACCGAAAAGTTGAAGCTGCCCAGGATGGTGTAGCCGTCGTTTGCCAGGAAGTAAGCGGTCCAATCGCGGACGGCCAGACCGGGATTGCTGAAGGTGATCGAGCCTGCTGCCAAGGCCGTGCCGGCAGTCTTGGTGCCGCTGGTGTAGTTCCAGATCGTGGAGTTCGCGGATCCCGGAGTGGTGCCGCGCGGATAGACTCCGATCCAGTCCCTCACTGCGGGCGAGGTGCGGCCGGACCAAGTGGCCGTGATGGCCTCGCCCGGAGTATAACTGGCCTTGTTCAAGGAGAAAACCACCTGCCCGTGCGATGCCAGCACGAGAAGGAAGGAAAACAGGGTGGCGAGAAATCCGGATTTCATGGCGCTGACGAAGGGAAAGTGGATCACGGTGCGACGACAGTGAAGTTGAAGCGATTGGACACCTCCGTGTAGGAGTCATTGGTGAACATTGAGACGAAGTAATCGCCAGCCGGAAGGTCCGGCAGCACGAAGGTGACCGAGCCTGCGGTCGCTCCGGCGAAGTAAAGGTAGGCGAGCAGGGGAGCGAGACCCGGTGTGCCACCCGCCGCATGGAGACCGATCCAGTCTTTCGGGATGCCCGGACCGCCGGAGAAGGTCACCGTGAAATTCTGTCCCGCAACGACGGTGGCCGACGCCATGGAAACCTGCGCGATGAGCGTGCCAACCGAGAAGCCCGCACGCGGGGACAACTCATAAGTTGTGCCGTCGACGAGGAAGGTGGCGTAGTAAAATCCCTTGGCCAGCCCGCTGAGCGAACGGCTGCCACTGCGGCTGCGAGCAGGGATCAACCGCGCGGGTGTGGCAGTTGCAGGATTTTCTCCGACCAGATAGATGGCGATGGCATCCTGAGCGCCACCGGGAGCGTGGGTCCAGGAAATGACGGCACTTGCACCTTCATCGTAGGAACTCTGGTCCAGAACGAGCTGGACAGGCGTTCCAACGAAGAATGAGACACGCGGGGCGATTTCGGTTGTGCCGTTGTTGCCGAAGAACCCGGCGAACCAGAGTCCGTTGGAGAGATCGAGCTTGAAGGTCCGCGTGCCAGCGCCGCCGGTGGCGTATTGACGGGACGCCGGGACAGCCTGGGCTGGAGACTCACCCTCGCGGAAGAATCCAATCCAGTCTGCGGCGGCGGTGGAAGGGCGCTGATAGCTCACCAGGATATCCTCGCCCGGAGCGTAGATTGATTTCCCAAGTATCAGCGAAGTCCCGGCCGCAGCACTGCCGGAGACATCAAAGAGATACGCGGGCGACCACGCGGACCAGGCGGCGTTCGAGTCACGGTGGCGGACGCGGGCGTAGTATCTGCTATCCGGCAATGCACTCTGGGCAATCGTGTAGTTCAGGACGTTGACGGCCGCATTCACGTTCACCGGTTCGTAGTTCGGCGCACCAGTGTCCCCATACAAGTTTTCCACATCACGGATGCGGTCGATCAGAAGATTGGAGAAACCTGCATCCGCGGAGACTTGAAACTGGGTGCTGTTGAGAATCTCCGAGACAGCGGTGGATGCGAATGCAGAACTCTGCAGAATGAAAGGCAGCGACACGGTGTTGGGCTGGCCCGGAACGCTGCTGCCGGAATTCGTGATGGCAGGGGCATTCGGCGCGGCGATTCCGAAGCGACGGTGGAAGCTGTCGATCAAGCGGCTGTTGTAGGCCTGGGTGGTCCAGCGTGTGCTCTCAGGAAAGCGGACGTTCGCCTCGGCATAGCAGTCCACGTTCATGTCGCGGTTGTCGAGATCGAAGTCGATGAGCTGCCAAGCCCAGTTGGCGATCGTCTTCTGCACGTCATCATAGTCGATCTCGGTGGACTGGCCCCAGTATTGGTCCCAGGCGCTGGCTCCAGAGATCACGTGATAAATCGGCCAATCTCTTGTCTGCCCGCGGGCGTAGAGGTGGTGGTG
>JAIYDT010000061.1 GCA_027487355.1 Verrucomicrobiaceae bacterium | reverse complement strand
TAGCCGACCATCAGCTTTCCCGTCAGCGTGCTGGGATCCACGCCCTTCACGACCGGGCCCGTGTAAGGCCGGAGAGTTTCCGCGAGCACGTCCTGACGTGAAGGCTCGGCAAGAGCCATGAGCGCGGAAAGCCAAAGCAGGATGAAATGGCGCATGAGGGTGTTAGTGAGAGCTTTTCATCCGGACCTCCGCCATCTCTTTCAACAGCTCCGTGACGACCTCCACGGGCAGGTCCCCATACTTCCGGAAGCGGATGCAGCACTTGCCGCAGCTCAGCTTGCCCAGCCGGGGGCGGTACTTTTTTAGGAGTTCGACGCAGCAGTAGAGGGACATGGACTGCTTCTGCGAGGAGAACGCGCAAAATGGCTCCTCCAGCACGAAGTTGGGCATGCCGTAGAGCATGGCTTCCGTGACGGTGGGGGCGATCGAGTGGATCAGTGCTCGCAAGGCTTCCAGCGCGGAACGCCGGTCCGGAGGGATTTCTCCCAGATACTCGTCCACGGTCTTGGCGTTGGATTGCATGGCTTATGAATGCTTGGAGCCTGAGCCTGAGGTTGCAAGCCCAAGCGCGGAGCAGGGGGCAGCGGGAAATGGACTTGGGCAGGAGAGGGGAGGTTCTATGGGAAATCGATACTCTTCTCCGGATTGTCCCGCCCCTTCAGGGCTCAATCCTGTGGTTCGTGAATTCCCAGGGCTGCGCGTGGCTTGCCCTGGGCTATCTCATCTCGCCCCCTTGGGGCAGACGATCTTTCGCCCCAACGGGGCATCCTGAAATAGCCCCGGGCAGCGCCCGGGGGATTGCACCTCAATGGCCTTGCGCCCTGAATGGGCGCGATCCGGCGGATGAACAAATCCCGGCCCGGATGCTGCTAATCGGTCCACCTCCCCATGATTCCTTACACTCCCTGGAACCTCCTCTCCTCCACCGTCGGCGTCGGCATCCTGACCGAGGGCTGGACCCTGGCCGAGACGGTGACCGATCCCGACACCGCCCGCAGCTTCGTCGTCGAGGTGGTCTTCGACTCCGCCTTTTCCTCGCCCCCGGTGGTCCAGCTCGGCCTGAGCGGTTTCGACCTCGATCAGCGGGAAAGCGGTCGCATCTCCCTGAAAGCCGGAGCCATCACCCGCTTCGGCTTTCAAGCCATCATCAGCACCTGGTCCACCACGCGCGTCTATGCCGTCGAATTCAACTGGCTGGCGATCGGGGAGTGAGAGGGCGCATGAAATCAGGGCGTCGCATGGTGCCGAACTCAGGCCGATTTCCTCCCATCTTCGTCCCAGCGGGACCTGACTGACTTCGGCACAGGCAGTGGCAGCAACCTACAGAAATGTATTACCACAAAGAGCACAAAGAGCACAAAGATCCAGAATCTGAATCTTCTTTGTGTTCTCTGCGTTCTTTGTAGTCAAAACATTTTCTACAAGAGAGTTTTTAGTTTGAAGTGTTCGGTTTTCAGTTGGTTCATACTTCGTTGAAGCTGAATAAGACAAGGTATTGATCTGAGAGTGCGTGCCCGACCGGGACCTGGAGGCCCAGCGGCTGCTGCCCGGCCTGTGGCGGCGGATTCCATCCGCTTGGCCGGCTGAGAGGGACATGCGCTTGGAAAGCGCTACCACGACGGGAGCGGACGCGTCGTCATTTCTGGCTTTGCGGGTGGAGGGTCTGTGGGGAGGATGGGTTTGCCGATGACTTCCTCGCAAACCGATGCAATGACCCAATCGCCTGGCCTGGCGGGCTGGTTGGAGGAGCGTGCTGGTTTGGAGAAGGAACTTTGCGAGCGGATCACGCTGGATGCCTTGACCGGGCCGAATGGGTCGGAGGCGAGGGGATTGCGGGATGATGCGGGGGGCGAGGCGGGTTGGTTGATTGCCCAGCGGAAGGTGGGGCATCGGCATTCGATCGATGACGTGCTGACCGCCTGGTATGCCCTCCAGGTTTCGCCGAAGGTGGAGGAGCATCTGGATCTGGGAACCGGGATCGGCACGGTGGGTCTGCTGACGCATTGGGGCATGGGGCCGGTCGCGCGGCTGACCTGTGTGGAGGCGCAGGAAATCAGTTACCGGTTGCTGCAATCGAACCTCGATGCCAATGGCCTGCGGTCGCGCGTCGAATGCTCGCACGGCGATCTCCGCGAGCTGGCGCTGGATAAGAAATTTCCGCTCATCACCGGCAGTCCGCCGTATTTCCCGGAAGGCAGCGGGGTGATTCCGAAGGATTCACAGAAGGCCCATGCGCGCTTCGAGCTGCGCGGGGATGTGAGCGACTACGCCCGTGCGGCGGTGAGGCATCTGGCTGCCGATGGTTGGTTCGTGCTGTGTTTTCCAACGCCGCAGAAGCAACGGGCGCTGGACGGCATCGCGGCGGCGGGTCTGAAGACGGTGAGCCTGCGCGATGTGATTCCACGCGAGACCCTGCCTGCGCTGTTCAGTCTGTTTGCCTGCCGTCATGCGTCGGCCTTCGATGGAGTGATGACCGAGGAGCCGCCGCTGGTGGTTCGGGAGGAAAGCGGTCGTCTAACCGCCGAGATGGCGTCGGTCCGGCGCGGCTTCGGTTTCCTCGATGGCGAGGCCCACGGCGGTCACGGTGAGGGAGGAGATTGAGTCAGGGGGGAGGGATTTGAACCGCCAAGGCGCCAAGGTCGCAAAGGAAGAATCTTTGCTTTGAATGGAATGTTTTGCATCCTGTGCTTTCCCAAACGCCATTTCTTTTCTTCACCTTGGCGATCTTGGCGTCT
>JAIYDT010000444.1 GCA_027487355.1 Verrucomicrobiaceae bacterium | reverse complement strand
GGCTCGGATTGTTCGAAACGATGCTCGCTCTCGATGGCCGGGCGGTCTTGCTCGATCGCCACCTGGCCCGCCATGGGGCCGGGGCTCAGCGACTTGGTTGGGAAATGCCGGATCGCATCGCGCTGGAGCAGGGAATCCGTGAGCTGCTGGAGGCGAGCTGCCTCACCCGGGGCGCGGCCCGCATCCGACTTTTTCAAACCGCAGGAAAGGGTCCGCTGGGTGATCCCTCCCTGGGTCCTGACTGCCTGACCATTCTAACGGCCGCCGCGCTTTCGCCTTCACCAGCCAGCCTTTCCCTCACCCTCAGTCCCTGGGTCCGGAACGAACGCTCGCCCCTCGTGGGCTTGAAATGCGCGTCCTATGCCGAGAACGTCCTCGCCCTCCATCAGGCCCGCGCCACGGGCTTCGATGAACCGCTTTTCCTCAATACGGTCGGCGAGGTTTGCGAGGCGGCAACGGCCAACGTCTTTACCGTCAGGAACGGGGTCCTGCTCACCCCACCACTCTCCTCGGGCTGTCTTCCCGGGGTCATGCGGGATCTCGTTCTTGAACTGGCGGATCATCATCAAATCCCGACCGAGGTCATTCCCCTGAGTCTTGATAGGTTCGAGTCCTCCGACGAGCTGTTCCTGACCTCGGCCCTGCGTGGCATCGCTTCCGTCACCAGGTTCCATCAACATGAATTCGTCCCAGGTCCCATCACCGCAAGGATTCGCGGGCTGCTGTCTGGGTGGCTTGAATGCCCCGCCGATTCGGAGTAGCCGATCAAGCGTCGGGGCGAGGAGTTGTCTGCCGCGACTTCCCCCATCATCGCGTAGGGTCATCGAAATGTTCTGGGCTCATCAACCTTTCATGACAGCATGCGTCCAATGAACCTCATCAACACCCTCGTCGTCCTTCTTGCCGTCTCGTTTGTTACCTTGTTCCGTCAACTTCCGATCTGGTGGAAGATCGGTCGCGGCCGCAGGGGGATCTCATCTTCGAATGTGTTCCTCCCCTGAGAGTCGGATCCTCCATTCTGACAGCGTGACAGCGGAGTGAGTTCGCCGAAGCGCATCGTTTTAGACGTTTCGGCGGATCCCATGGAGGTTCAGCACGTGAAATGGATAACTCCAAAGCTGCGCGAGTCGAAGGTGGCGAAGCAGCGGACAAGAAAATCATGGGTCCCCTGAAGTGAGGTTGAGCCATCCAATCGACGGACTGTTAGAACGACTTCCTGAGATGCGACGGCAGGATGTTGAGCTGCTCGCGGTATTTCGCCACGGTGCGGCGGGCGACTTCGATGCCTTGGGCCATGAGTTGCTTGGCGAGGGCGTCGTCGGAGAGGGGCTTGGCCGGGTTTTCCTGGGAGATGATCTGCTGGATGGCCTGGCGGACGCCGGCGTTGGAGACCTCGGCCCCGTCGGCGGTTTGGTAGCCGGTGGCAAAGAAGGCCCGCATTTCCATGAGGCCGTGCGGAGTGAAGATATACTTTCCAGCCACGGCCCGGGAAACGGTGGTGGCATGGAGATTGAGCTGGTCGGCGATGTCGTTCATCGTCAGCGGACGCAGATGGCGGACGCCCTTCGAAAGGAAGGCACCCTGGTGCTCGATGAGCTTGTAGGAGATGGCGAGGATCGTTTCCTGACGCAGGGAAATCGAGCGGATCAGGCTGCGACCGTCGCGGATCTGATCGCGCAGAAACTGGCGGGTCTTGGTGTCGGTCTTGCTGCGACCGATCATGTCCTTGTAGAAATCGTTGATGCGCAGATTCGGCAGGTGCTCGTTGGTGAGGCTGGCCATCCAGTCGCCGTCCTCGCTGCGTTCGATCACGACATCGGGGAGGATGTAGGGATTTCCGGTGGGATCGAAATCACCGCCGGGATTCGGGGTGAGGCGGCCGATGCGTGAGGCGGCTTCGGTGATGCGCTCGACCGTGGTGCCGAGGGCGCGGGCGACCTGTGGATAGCGTTTTCTGGCCAGATCCTCGAGGTGGTCGCGGACAATCTTGTATTCGATGGTGTTCTCCTCACCGGCGCGTTCGAGCTGGATGAGGAGCGACTGCGGGATGTTTTCCGCTCCAACGCCCGGGGGATCGAAGGATTGGATGAGGGTGAGCGCGGCCTTGAGGTCGGCAGGCTTCAGGCTCATCCGCACGCCGAGCTCCTTGGCGGGGAGGTCGAGGAAACCGCGTTCGTCGAGGTTGGCGATGATGGCTTTCCCAGCTTCGCGGACGCCGGGTTCGACCATGGAGAGGTCGAGCTGGTAGGAGAGGTGCTGCTGGAGGGTTTCTGGGGCGACGATTGAATCGTAGAGCCGCTGGCGGCGCTCCTCGTCCTCGGATGTCCAGGGGGAACTGCGGCCTTCAAGGATCGAACGGTCGCGCCAGTCGTCATCGGTCTCGTTCAGGTAATCGAGCGAGTCCGCCTCTTCGGGATCCGGGCCGAGTTCGTCGAGCGAGGTGCTTTCGGTGATGTCCTCGAGGACCGGATTGGTTTCGAGGGCGACGCGGACGAGCTGGGTAAGCTCCAGCGTGGAGGCCTGAAGAATCTCCAGACTCTTGCGCATCTGGGGCGCGAGAGTTTGCTGTTGCGACAGCGATTGATGGAGTGAAGCTTCGGCCATGATCAGCGGAACGTGCCGCTGGGCGCATTGAAGCGTCAGTTAGAAAGAAATGCAGCAAATTTCGTGCCATGCACGTAATTCCCCGTGTTTTGATGGATTCTGGAATTCTGGTAAGGCCTTCAGCTTCATCAAGGTATCCGCATTTCAGCCGGTGTGCGCAATTTCAACTCCATCCCTGTCCTTTTTGTGAAAATCAGTCGATCCCTCGTCCTTGGTGGTTTGCTCGCATGGAGCTTCGGTTCTGTCAGCTTGGCGGTGGAAGCGGTGGGTTCCGGGATTTTTCCTGCACGTCAGGAGGTCCTGGCGGGGCAGCCGGATCCTTTGAGATTGGGGGATGGAGGGACGGTGGCGACTGCGCAGGAGTGGCGGGACGTTCGGGCTCCGGAGTTGAGGGCGAAGTTCCAGAAGGAGATGTTCGGGATGATGCCGCTACTCCCAAAGGGCTTTTCGACGAGGGTTTTGTTCGAGGACAAGGGGGCGCTGGAAGGCAAGGCGACGCTGAGGGAGATCGAGGTTTCGGCGGAGTCACCGGTCCTGAAGGCGCGGCTGTTGGTGCTCACCCCGAACGGAAAAGGCGGGCCTTATCCAGCGTTTCTGGGAATGAATTTCAAAGGCAACCACGCGGTGCTTGGCGACGGACGGATCGCGGTGCCGGAGTGGATGACGGGCAAGGAAGCGGAGCGGGGGACCGACGTCAAAAGCTGGCCGGTCGGTGAAATCGTCTCGCGCGGCTATGCCTTTGCCTGCTTCTTCAGCGGCGACCTCGTTCGCGATGATCCGGCGATCGCCATGCAGCGGGTGAAGGAATTTTCAGCTTCAGAGGGAACGGCACCCGAGTCCGCTCCGGGCACGCTGGCCTGCTGGGCGTGGGGATTTTCGCGGATGGTGGATGTGCTGGAGAAACAAACCGAGATCGATGCCAAGAGGATCGCGGTGGTGGGGCACTCGCGGAATGGAAAAGCCTGTCTGTTCGCGGCGGCAATGGATGAGCGGATTGCGCTGGCGATCCCGACCCAGGCCGGCTGCGGTGGGACGGCTCCGAGCCGACTTCCAGTCCAGGTGCCCGATCCAAAGAACGGCCGACCACCCCATGAGACCGTGGCGATCATCACGACCAAGTTTCCCCACTGGTTCTGCGGGAAGTTCAATGCGGTGGGCGAGGACGTGTCGAAGCTGACCTTTGACCAGCATGAGCTGGTGGCGCTGTGCGCGCCGCGGCCGGTATTGTTTTCGTGTGCGGTGTCGGACACGTGGTCGAATCCCTCGGGGCAGTTCGCGATGCTGTTAGGGGCGGATCCGGTCTATCGACTGATCTGTGGGGAAGGGATGGCCTTCCAACAAATGCCGGAAGTGGGCCGGCTCATGCCCTCTCGGCTCGGGTATTTCATTCGTCCGGGCGGGCACTCGATGAACGAGACCGACTGGCTGGCCTGGCTGGACTACGCCGATGTCTGGCTGAAGCGGAAACCTTGAGCGGAAAAGGGATTTCGGGCGTGACCGTGGCGGGGGACTTGGTCAACATCGTCCCACAACTACGACCAATCATGGGAAATTTCGACGCCTTTGACCTCAAGATGCGCGCCGCCGGCATGGGCGATGCCGCGATCCGTGCCTTCCGCCGCAACTACGACGCGCTTTGCCGGAATGAAACCGGGATGATTCCAGAAGGGGAGATCGCTCCGGCGGATGGAATTCCGAGGTTGGAGGATGTGGCGTCCGGAAATGAGGTCCCAGCCGGGCTGCTGGCGCAGGCGGTGGTGATCAAGCTCAATGGCGGACTCGGCACCAGCATGGGGCTGCAAGGTCCGAAGAGCCTGCTGCCGGTGCGCGAGGGAGTGACTTTCCTCGATCTGATGGTGCGTCAGGTGCAGTCGCTGCGCGAAACCACCGGGGCTCCGGTTCGCTTGCTGCTGATGAATTCCTTCAACACCAGTGGTGGCACGCTCGAGCACCTCGAACGCTACCGCGAGGATGGATTCGCGGAGGCCTCAGAGGTCGAGCTGATGCAGAACCAGATCCCGAAGATCGACGCCGCGACGCTTCAGCCGGTCGAGTGGTCGGCGCATCCGGACCTCGAATGGTGCCCTCCGGGACATGGCGACCTTTTCCCGGCCTTGGTCGGCAGCGGCTGGTTGGATCGCCTTCTGGCGGAAGGGGTGAAGTATGCCTTCGTGTCGAACTCCGACAATCTCGGCGCGGTGCTCGACCCCTCGCTGCTTCAGTATTTCGCGGAAAGCGGCGCGCCCTTCATGATGGAGGTCACACGACGCACGGCGGCCGATCGCAAGGGCGGGCACCTCGCGCGTCGCACTTCCGATGGCAGGCTTCTGCTGCGCGAAGTCGCCCAGTGCCCGGACAGCGATCTCGAGGCCTTCCAGGACATCGACCTCCATCTCTACTTCAACACCAACAGCCTCTGGCTGCGCCTCGATCTGCTCAAGGAACAGCTCGCGGCGGACGACGGCGTGCTGCCGCTGCCGATGATCCGGAACAAGAAGACCGTGGATCCGCGCGACAAGAACTCGCCATCGGTGGTGCAGCTCGAAGTCGCGATGGGTGCGGCGATCGAATGCTTTGATGGCTCAATCGCGGTCGAGGTGCCTCGCAGCCGCTTTGCACCGGTCAAGACGACGGGCGACCTGTTCTCCCTGCGTTCGGACGCCTACGAGGTTCTTCCCGACGGTCAGGTTCGCCTGGCAGCCGACCGGAATGGGGTGCCGCCGGTGGTGGCCTTGGGAGATTCCTACAAGCTGGTCGATCAGCTCGATGAACTTGGAGTGCCGAGTCTGGTGCATTGCAACTCGTTGACTCTGGAGGGTCGTGTCAGCTTTGCCCAAGGCGTGGTGATCGCCGGTGATGTGAAAATCATCAGCACGCCCGAGGCCTCGAAGCCGGTGGTGACAGGAGAGTATCGCGACACCACCCTGACGCTCTAAAACCGAGTGCGGCGGAAAATTTCCGTTTGTGCCCTTGTGTTTCCCGATTCGATTGTTAATCCCTCCCCGCGATGGCGCAAGTCGGACCCCTTGAACTCCCGGAAAGCGGCTACGATGCCGTGATTTTTGACTGTGATGGAACCCTCGTCGACTCGATGCCGGCGCACTTTGAGGCGTGGTGCGAGGCGCTGTCGCTCCATGGCGCGGGTGGAGTCTTCAAGGAAGACATCTTCTACGCAATGGGCGGTCGTCCGACCAAGGACATCGTGGTCGAGCTGAACGACGAATACGGTTTGAAGCTCAATCCGGAGTCGGTTGCCCTCGCCAAGCGCGAGGCCTTCCTGAAAAAGGTCAAGGGACTCACGCTGATCGAGGAGGTCGCGGATTTCGCCCGCAGCCTGCTGGCTCGTCGGATTCCGATGGCGATCGCCACGGGTGGCAGCCGCCACGTGATCGAGAAGACCCTTCAGGCCGTCGGGGTTTCCGACTGGTTCGATGAGGTGGTCACAGCGGACGATGTGGTCGTTGGAAAACCGGCTCCCGACATTTTCCTGCGCGCCGCGAAGCTCCTCGGCGTGGCACCCGAAAAGTGCCTGGCTCTGGAAGACGCACCTGCGGGAATCATTGCAGCTCAGGCGGCAGGGATGGCCGTGGTGGCCGTTCCCTCACCCCTTGATTTCGCGAATCGCTGAGGAAATTTTCTGCGGTTCGCGGAGATCGCGCTTGATTCCGTGGGGTCGTCTCTATTGCCTCCCCCATGGCGGAGATTTCCCTCGGACTTTCATTTGATGACGTGCTTCTGGTGCCTTGCCTGAGCACCGTGCTGCCCGGTGAGGCGGACCTTTCCACCCAAGTGACGGCGGGCATTCCGCTGCACATTCCAGTGGTTTCCGCCGCGATGGATACCGTTTCCGAATCGGAACTGGCGATCGCCCTCGCCCGCGAAGGTGGCATCGGCGTGATTCACCGCGCCTGCCCGATCGAAGAGCAGGCGGTCATGGTTTCCCGGGTGAAGCGTTCCGAAAACGCGGTGATCCTGAAGCCGCACACGGTCCGCAAGGAGCAGTCGGTCGATGAGGTCCGCGCGATCATGGCGGAAAATGGTTTCTCCGGATTTCCGGTCGTCGATGGCGAGGGCAAACTCGAAGGAATGGTGACGGGGCGCGATATCCGTTACCTGGACCGCGCCGATGCCAGGGTCTCCGATGTGATGACGCCGCGCGAAAAGCTGGTGACCGCGCCGCCTACGACGAGCCTCGAGGAGGCACGCCGGATTCTCTATCAGAACCGGATTGAGAAACTCCCGCTGGTGGACGATAACGGCAAGCTCGCCGGGCTCATCACCGGATCCGACATCGAAAAGCGGATCACTTTCACGAACGCCGCCAAGGACCCGAGTGGACGCCTTCGCTGCGGCGCGGCGGTCGGGGTTGGACCGGATTGCCATGATCGTGGACAGGCCTTGATCGAGGCCGGAGCGGACGCCCTGTTCATCGATGCCGCCACCGGCCACACTTCGCGGGTGATGGAGGTGATCAGCCAGCTCCGCGCGCTTTCCGATCGACCAGTGGTGGCGGGCAATGTGGTCACGCTCCAAGGCGCAAAGGATCTCGTGGCCGCCGGTGCCAGTGCCATCAAGGTCGGCATCGGACCTGGTTCGATCTGCACCACGCGGGTGATCGCCGGGGTTGGCATGCCTCAGTTCACCGCCATCCGCAACGTGGCCGACTACTGCCGTGAGCACGGCGTCAAGGTCATCGCTGACGGAGGCATCCGCTACTCGGGCGATGTGGTGAAAGCCCTCGCCGCTGGAGCCGATCTGGTCATGCTCGGCTCGATCCTCGCCGGCACGCGCGAAAGCCCGGGGCAGAGTATTTACTACCAGGGTCGTCGTTTCAAAACCTACCGCGGCATGGGCTCGCTCGGCGCGATGAAAAAAGGCGCTGGAGACCGCTATGCGCAAAACAGTTCGGGCAAGCTCGTTGCGGAAGGCGTCGAAGGCCGGGTGCCTTACAAGGGTCCGCTCAGCGACGTGATCTTCCAGCTCATGGGCGGCGTCCGTTCGGGCATGGGCTACCTTGGGGCGACCTCCTTGGAAGAGCTTCGTGAACGCGCCCAGTTCGTCCAGATCACCAGCGGCGGACTCCGCGAAAGCCACGTCCATGACATCGTCATGACCGAAGAGCCGACGAACTATCAGCCGTTGGGGTAAGCACGAAATCCGAAGCACTAAATTCTAAACGAAGAGAAAGAATTTAGAAGCCTCCGGATCCAACTTGCTCTTCTCATCTTCGTTTCGAATTTAGAATTTAAAATTTAGGATTTCGAATTTTCTCCCTCTCATGCACGACACCCAACACGTCGCCGTTCTCGACTTCGGCTCGCAGTACACCCAACTCATCGTCCGCCGGGTGCGTGAACTCGGCTACTTTGCCAAACTTTACGCGATCGAGGACTTTCCGGACATCGGGAAACCCGGTGCCATCATCCTGTCGGGTGGACCGCGCAGCACGAGCGAGCCGGATGCGCCGGATCTCGACTTCGCCGCGCTGGATGCCTTTGGCGTGCCGGTCCTCGGCGTGTGCTATGGCATGCAGCTCCTGAACATCAAGTTCGGCGGGACGGTGGAGGCCAGTGATCGTCGCGAGTATGGACCAGCCGCGCTTTATCCGACTGAATGTGAGGGGCTTTACGAGGGCATCTCCAGCGACTCCCAGGTTTGGATGAGCCACTCGGACACGGTGAAGATCATTCCGGACTGCGGCAAGGTGATCGCCCGGAACCAGCATGGCACCCCGGTTTCCCTCCAGTGGGGCGAGCGCTTTTACGGCATCCAGTTCCATCCGGAAGTGACGCACAGCCACGAGGGCCTGCGGATCCTCCACAACTTCCTGCTTTCCTGTGGTGAGCTCGAACCATTCCGGATCGAGGACTTCAAGCGCGAGATGATCGAGGGCATCCGCAACACCGTCGGCGACAAGCAGGTCGTCTGCGGCGTGTCCGGCGGGGTGGACAGTACGGTGCTCGCCGTACTTCTTCGAGAGGCGGGCGTGAATGTCCGTGCGATCTTCGTCGATCACGGGTTGATGCGGAAAAACGAGGGCGAGGAGGTTCGGGCCAATTTCCACCGCATGGGGGTGCCGATCGAAACGGTCGATGCCTCGGAGCTGTTCCTCGGAGCGCTTGAGGGCGTGGACGATCCCGAAGCGAAGCGGAAGATCATCGGTGAGCACTTCATCGACGTCTTCTGGAACGCGGTCGGCAACGCCGAAATGCTGGCCCAGGGCACGCTTTATCCTGACGTGATCGAGAGCGCCTCGAACGCAAAGTCAAAGGCCTCGAAGATCAAGACCCACCACAACCGGGTCGATCGCATCCTCGAACTTCAGGCCGAAGGCAAGGTGCTCGAACCGCTGGCGGAGCTGTTCAAGGACGAGGTCCGCGAACTCGGAGCCTCGCTCGGGATTCCCCACGACATCCTCTGGCGTCACCCGTTCCCAGGTCCCGGATTGGCCGTGCGCTGCCCGGGAGTGATCACCGAAGAGCGGCTTCACATCATCCGCGAGTGCGATGCGATCTTCATTTCCCGACTCAAGGATCACGGCTGGTATGACAAGGTCTGGCAGGCGTATGCCGGTCTGGTGCCGGTGAAAACGGTCGGCGTGAAGGGCGACGAGCGTTCCTACGAGTGGGCCATCACCCTCCGTGCCGTGGTTTCCGAGGACGCCATGACCGCCGACTGGGTGGAGCTGCCGCCGATTATCCTCCGCGAGACCAGCCACCGCATTCTCAACGAGGTCAAGGGCATCAACCGCGTCCTTTACGACATCTCGACCAAGCCGCCGGCGAGCATCGAGTGGGAGTGAGGCTCCTTGACAGGCGGCGATTGTGATGAAAGTTTGTGATACTTTCCCATGAAAACCGCCACCATCCGCGACCTCCGTTACGATTTTCCGAAGATCGAGGCTTGGCTGCGCGCGGGCGAGGAGATCGAGATCACGAAGCACTCGAAGCCCATCGCGCACCTTGGCCCGCCGAAGCCCTCGAAGAAGCCGAAGGCAGCGAAGTTCGATGCAGTGGAGCACATGGCCAGACTCAAGGAAACCTGGGGTGATCGTGTGTTCTCCATGGCGGAGGTGGAGGAAATGCGGGCTTTTGAAACCGGAGAGCCATGATCACCGATTTCGCCGACACCAGCTTTCTCTGTGCGCTGTATCGCAATCAGGAAAACACCGACAGAGCCGTCGCCTACCGACAAACCATGGGGTTGCCACTTCAAGTGACGTCCCTTCTTGAATTTGAATTTCTCCAATCCACGCGGCTCCAGGTTTGGCTTTTTGCAGCGGATCGGAAGAAAGGCTATCCGCAAAAGGAGGCCGACAAAATGCTTCTGGATTGGGAGTCCGACATCTCGGCCGGGAAGATCAAGTTTCTGGCCTGCGACACCGAAGCCGTCCACCAGTTCGCGAAGAGCCTCTCACTCCGACACACCGCCAGTGGAGGACATCGGACACTCGATGTCCTGCATGTGGCCACCGCCGTGCATCTGGGGGCTAAGAATTTCCTGACCTTCGACGCCCGCCAGAAGAAGCTGGCGAAGTCGGTGGGGCTGAAGACTCCGCTTTGACGCCGAGGTTCAATCCTTCTTCGGCTCTGGCGCCTTTTCGCCCAGCGGCACGAACTTCAAGGCGACGCCATTGATGCAGTAGCGCTGGTCGGTCGGGGTGGCAAAGCCCTCGCCCTTGAAGACGTGGCCGAGGTGACCGTTGCACTTGGCGCAGAGCACTTCGGTGCGGACCATGCCGCCGGAGATGTCGTCTTTGGTGATGACGTTTTTCGCCTTGGAAGGATCGTAAAAGCTCGGCCAGCCGCAGTGGGAATCGAACTTCTCCTTGGAGGTGAACAGCTCCGCTCCGCATCCGGCGCAGTAGTAGGTGCCTGCGCCCTGAGCCTTGAATTCCTCGTAAATCTTGCCGAAGGGGCGCTCGGTGCCGGCCTTGCGAAGGGTGCTGTACTGCTCGGGCGAGAGGATTTTTTTCCACTCCTCATCGGTCTTCTCGACCTTGCCTTCAGGTTGGGCGGGGGCTTTCTCGGAGGTTTCCATCGGTTTTTCAGCGTTGCAGGCCCCCAGCATCAGCGGAAGCACGAGTGCGGCGAGCCAGCGGGGTGGGATCATGGTGGGAATCATACGCGTATACTTGAGACGTGCAACCCGGCGGAAAATTCCGCTCAGGCGGCGGATTCTCCCGCGAGGCGCGGGATGGCGGCCAGCAGGCGCTTGGTGTAATCGTTCTGCGGATGATGGAAGACCTCGTCGGCGGTGCCGGATTCGACGATTTTCCCCTTGTACATCACCGCGATGCGGTCGGCCAGATAGTGGACCACGCCGAGGTCATGGGAAATGAAGACCAGGGTCAGGCCGAGATCCTTCTGGAGTTGTTTGAGAAGATTGAGGATCTGCGACTGGATCGAGACATCGAGGGCGGACACCGGTTCGTCTGCAATGATCAGCTTGGGTTCCGGGGCGAGAGCGCGGGCGATGGCGATGCGTTGGCGTTGTCCGCCGGAGAACTCATGCGGATATTTTTTCATCATCTGGGCATCGAGCCCGACGGTGGCCATGAGGTTCTCGACGCGTTCGGTGAGGGCTTTACCTTTCGCGCCCGGATGCCGCTGGCGGATGGCCTCGGAAAGGGTCGAGAACACGGTCATCCTCGGATTGAGGGAGGCGTAGGGGTCTTGGAAGACCATCTGGAAATCGAGGCGGCGCTTGCGGATTTCGCGCGGGGAAAGCCGGGAGAGATCCTCGCCATCGAGAATGAAGGTGCCGGAGGTCGGCGGGATGAGCTGCATCAGGGTCCGGGAGAGGGTGGACTTGCCACAACCGGATTCGCCGACCAGCCCGAGGATCTCGCCCTTTTCGATGGTCAGGCTGACTCCGTCCACCGCGCGGATCGTTTCCGTGCCGGAGGAGAACAAGCCGCCGGAGCGCTTGATGAAGTGCTTGCAGAGATCCCGGATTTCCAGATAGGCCACGCTGAAATCCATGCACGGAGCGGGACTTCTGACACGGAAAAAGTTGGAAATCTGCGGAATGGTCGGTGGCCAGGGAGGCAAGCCGGAAGACCCTGCGAGGTTTGGCTGGTATTCTTCGGGCGGATCAGGAGAAGATGGGCCAACCTTGAAGGACATGATCACGAAAGCGTTCCAGGCCCTGATCCTGCTGGTCGCCACCGCTGCGGCCCAGGAAAGCGATTTCAAGGAGGTCAAGGAGCCCGAGAAGCAGGAGGAACCTGCCAAGCCGCCGTTGCCTGCGAAGCAGGAGGAACCCGAGGGTCGGGGCAAGGCAAAAAAGGAGCAGGGAAAGGTCGTGTCACCACAGACCGAGTATCCGGTCCGGAACATCGGCAAAACGGACCCTCGCTTCGTGGCCCTCCACAAGGAACTGGCCTCGTTGAATCCGGGTCTGACTCTCGATTCACTCTATTCCCGTCTTTTGGCTGGAGAGACCTTCCGGCTCGAGCGTCCCGACAAGCCTTCCGTTTGCAAAGGCTGCAACGGCTTCGGAAAGATCCCGGACAAGGGCTCGTCCTACCGTTCAAAGGACGGGAAGCTGGAGTGCCCGGATTGCAAGGGCGTCGGCAAGTTCGACAGCGTGCGGGCGATCCTCATCAAGTGGTGATCCCCGATCGCCGGGCGGCTCACTTGATTTCCATGCCGCTCTTTGGCGAGATCCACTTGAGCACCTTGCCGCCCTTGATCAGGGCTTTGGCCTGGACGTTCTTGACTCCGAAAATGGTGTCCGCGCTGTAGTCCACCAGACCGGTTTGATAGGTTTCCCCATCGATCTTCTCTTCGCCCGTGGCTTTCCAGGAGGTCGCCTTGTCGGCCACGAATTCCTTGATGAGTCCGCTCTTGTAGCTCTCCTGCATGATTTTGACGATGTCGGAGTCTCCAAGAACGGCAGGTGTCGCCGGGGTAGGAGTGGGCTCTGGCATCACCGGCTCAGGCTTGGATTCCCCACTGGTCGCCACTTCGGGCTCGGGCGTCGGAGTGGGCGTGGGTTCCGTGACGGGTGGGGGAGTGGGGACCACTGGAGGTGGCTCGGGCTGTTTAGCCACGACCGGCTTCGGCGGATTGGCGGCAAGCTGCTGGACGAGATCGGTGCCGCGAATCGCCACTTTCCCTTCGTAGGGGCCTGCTCCGGGGCTGATGACCAGATTCTGTCCCTCGATCCGCAGACCCTTGACCTTGGCGCCGGCAGGGATCTGCATTTTGGGGGCCGCCACGTTGGTCGGGTCACCCACTTCGGCCGCCACCTTGAGCAGGATCTGCTCGGGAAGCTGCTCCGGCTGGAGGCTGCTTAGATCGACGGGGGAAACGACCTCCTCCTCGACCACCGGCTCCGTCACCACGACGACCTTCGCCTTCGGGGCCTCTCCGGTCAGACCTTCACGGAGTGAGGGCTCGAGGACATAGCCAGCAACACCGGCCGCGCCGATTCCGAGAAGCATGGGAAACCAGTTCATTGTTGGAGGGATACGTAGCGGCTCCCCCCCGATCTTGGGAAGAATTTTCGCGAGGAGACCCGGGGCCGCTTTTCGTGCGTTCTCCCCCTTTGGCACTTGGAACTTGGCCCTTGGCACTTTCTCTTTCCCGCATGCCCCGCCTCTTCCTGCTCGATGGCATGGCGCTCGTCTATCGGGCCCATTTCGCCTTCATCCAGAACCCGATCCGAAATTCAAAGGGCGTCAACACCTCCGCGCTCTACGGGTTCATCAACACCCTGCTGACCATTCTGGAAAAGGAAAAGCCGACCCACCTCGGCGTGGCCTTCGATACCTCCGCGCCGACCGCCCGGCACGTGAAATACCCCGCCTACAAGGCCCAGCGCGATGAAATGCCGGAGGAGCTGGCGGCCGCGATTCCGGAGGTGAAGCGACTCTGCACCGCCTTCCACATTCCCGTCATCGAACTCGACGGCTACGAGGCCGACGACCTCATCGGCACCCTGTCTCTCCGCGCGGATGCAGCCGGATTCGAGACCTTCATGGTGACTCCGGACAAGGACTTCGCCCAGCTCCTCAGTCCCACCACCTTCATGTGGAAACCGGGAAAGAAAGGCTCCGATCATGAAATCATCGGCCTGCCCCAGCTTCCGGAAATCTGGGGCGTGCAGGATCCACATCAAATCATCGACCTGCTTGGGCTGATGGGGGACTCGGTGGACAACATCCCCGGCGTTCCAGGCATCGGCCCGAAGACCGCCCAGAAACTCATCGCGGACTTCGGTTCGATCGAGACCCTGCTGACAAGAACCTCCGAGCTGAAGGGCAAGCAGAAGGAGAACCTGGAGACCTTCGCCGAGCAGGCACTGCTTTCCAAGGATCTCGCCACGATCGATCGCCAGGTGCCGTTCGACGTGAGCTGGGAGGATCTCTTGATTTCTCAACGCGACGACGAGGCGGTGAAGGCTTTGTTCACCGAGTTCGAGTTCCGCACGCTGACGAAGCGGCTCTTTGGTGAAAGCGCCATCGTTTCCTCCGATGACAGCCAGCCTGCCGGTGATGCGGCCCCCACGCTCTTCGATTCCTTCAAGACCATCACCGACGTCCCGCACACTTATCATCTCGCCGACACCCCGGAGAAACAAGCCGAGCTCTTTGGCAAACTCGCTGCCCAAGCAAAGTTCTGCTTCGACATCGAGACCACCTCCCTCGACCGCTTCGAGGCGAAGCTGTTAGGCGTCGCCTTCTCCTGGAAAGCCCATGAAGGCTGGTATCTTCCCATCCACGATCTCCCATCCCAGATCCACGATCTCCGCACCGCGCTGTCCAGCCCTTCGGAAAAGATCGGCCACAACCTGAAATACGATCTCTCCGTCCTCCAGCACCTCGGCATCGAGGTCGCCGGGCCCTTCTACGACACCATGCTCGCCCACGCGCTGGTCTTCCCCGAGCAGCGCCACACGATGGACTACCTCAGCGAAACCCTGCTCGGCTACAAGCCGATCAAGCTCCTCGACATCGCCAATCCACCATCCGCAACTCACCATCCGCAATCCGACGACCTCTTCGCCTTCGCGGAAACCAAGAAGGCCTCCAAGGAACTCGACATCGCCGCCATCCCAGTGGCCGTCCTAGGCGAGTACGCCGCCGAGGATGCCGACGTCACCTGGCAGCTTTCGGAAACGCTCCGGCCGATGCTCGCCGGACAGGAAAAGGTCCTCCACGACATCGAGTGCCCCTTGCTGCCGGTTCTCGTCCGCATGGAAATGGAAGGCATCGCCATCGATCCCGCCGCCCTCGTCGAGATCGGTGGTCAGCTCCAGCTCCGCATCGATGAACTCACGAAGTCGATCGCCGTCCACGCAGGTCGTCCCTTCAACCTCAACTCACCCAAGCAGCTCGGCGAAATCCTCTTCAACGAACTCGGCCTGGCCGACAAGGCGAAGAAAACCAAGACCGGCCAGTTCAAGACCGACGAGCAGACCCTCGCCACCTTTGCCGGCAAGCACCCGATCATCGACGAGATCCTCGAATACCGCGAGGCCACGAAACTGAAAGGCACCTACCTCGACGCCCTGCCCGGCCACATCGTCCAGGAAACCGGTCGCATCCACACCCAGTTCCACCAGCTCGTCGCCGCCACCGGTCGCCTCGCCTCCACCGATCCCAACCTCCAGAACATCCCCGTCCGCTCCACCCTGGGCCGGCAGATCCGCAAAGCCTTCGTCCCTCGCTCGGACTCTTCCATCGCCCATCCCCAATCCCCGATCTCCTATCTCCTCCTCAGTTGCGACTACTCCCAGATCGAGCTCCGCATCATGGCCGCACTGGCGAACGATGCTTCGATGATCGAGGCCTTCCGTGAAAACCGCGACATCCACACCGCCACCGCCGCCAAGGTCTGGGGCGTGGCGGAGGACGAGGTCACGCGCGAGCAGCGCAGCGGCGCGAAGATGGTGAACTTCGGCATCATCTACGGCATCTCCGCCTTCGGACTCAGCCAACGCCTCGCCATCCCGCGCACCGAGGCCGCCGAGATCATCGAGAGCTATTTCCGACAGTATCCGGCGATCAAGGAGTTCATGGACCGCACCATCCTCGAAGCCCGCGAATGCGGCTACGTCGAAACCCTCACTGGCCGCCGCCGCTACTTCCCGGACCTCACTTCCGGAAATCAGAGCATCCGGGGAAATGCCGAGCGCGCCGCCATCAACACCCCCATCCAGGGCAGCGCGGCCGACATGATCAAGCTCGCCATGATCCGCATCGACGCCTTGCTTCGTGAATCCTCCGCGAAATCCAGGATGCTCCTTCAGGTCCACGACGAACTCGTCTTCGACCTCGCCCTTGAGGAAAAGGAAAGCCTCGTCCCAAAGCTCCTCGACCTCATGCAGACCGCTCTGCCCCTGCCGAACGGCGTCCCCATCCTCGTCGAGCACGGCACCGGCCCCAACTGGCTGGCAGCGCATTGACCGAATCGTTCGTAGTTCCGCCCTTCAGGGGGATTCTTCCGCACGGAGCGATCCCGCATGAGGCAAACGCGGCGAGGTGCCGACTGCCCCTCTGATTCCACCACGGCCGCATCATTCTTACTCTTTTATCCAAGCGGGCATCGTGGCCCTGGACTGCGGAGACTTGTCCTCCCCGTTACCCACATCTTGGGTCTTCAGGGCCAAGGGCCAGACCCCATATCAGCCCAGGCCAACGGCCTGGGTTCCAACCCCATGATGAATCGAGGGCTGAAGGCCTGATCCATTTGGATGGTTGGATCGGACGTCAAATGCGCAAAGAATGGAACGGGCCTTCAGCCCTCGTGGAACTTCCGGTTCATGTTCATGGGGCGATGCCCCATGCTGGTATCGTAACAGGCCTGTGGCCCTCGAATTCCAAGATGTGGGTAACGGGGAGGACTTGTCACCGCTTTCCGGCCGTTGCCACTTGTGGCGGGGAAATCAGCTCCTCCCCCGTCGGCAAGCCTCCTGAACCAAAAGCGGTGACAAGTCACCGCAGTCCAGGGGAGCTTACACGAGGCTTCTGTTGGGTCATGATTTCGTCAGTGCTTCGCCCTAAAACACCCAAACATTAGAACCTCCTGCCAGATTCATCCAAGTCAGCCACGATAACCATTCCAGAATGCAGCAAACTGAAGCATTTCGATCAGTCCATGCAGACAAAATCCCCCATAAGCCAGCGCGGCGGCACTCAAATAGAGAATTTCTCGTCGGTTGGCATGGGGCCGTTCACTGGCCTCTCTCCAGAGCCGATACATCAGTTTGACGGTCGCCGTGATGAAAACGATAGGCGAACCAATGACGAGAATGACGCCGAGCGAAAAGTAGACAGGCTCCCATCGCTGGATGAAGGGATACTTAACCGTGACCCATGACATCAAGTAGAAGACGGGAATCGGCGAGACGGAAAGCGTCAAAGTTATCAAATACCGGACAGGAGAAACTTTTGACGAATCGAAAAGATTCCATTGTGGGGATAGATCCGCACTCGTTGAGGGTGTTGGCTCATTGACCATGACTGAATCTCTTGCGCGATGGATTGCTGAGGTTCTTGGCCGACGTCGAGGCCTGCCACCCGCTACCGGGAGCGCCCCTCCGATTCAGGTTGAGGTTTGTCGCGTCCCTCTGACCCCGACTCAGGGCGGGTAGCGGGTTTTCTAGCGCCAGCTTGTTCGGCTTGATCACGTTTGAACTTTGCTGGTGCAAATTTCAATTCGGCTTTAGATATCGGATCGGCTGGCATCCACATTCTCTCGGCAATTTCAATCGTGTCGCCATCTTTGAGTTTAAAAGCCCAGGCCTTGGCTCCATCTTGATCAAACCGAAATATGTTAAGTTTTCCTT
>JAIYDT010000347.1 GCA_027487355.1 Verrucomicrobiaceae bacterium | reverse complement strand
GCCCTGGCTGCTTGTCGACAACTCGAACACCCGCACGAAGTTCGCCCTGGGCGATGACTCCGGGCTACTCGAATGGCGTGGCGTGATCCCGACGCCTGATGTGACGGAAGAATCGCTCTCCAAACTGCTCGGGCCACTCGATTTCAACGCTTCACTCATCGGTTCGGTCGTTCCCGCCAAATCCGCCATCCTGTCGTCGTTTCTCGAAAAAATCGGGCCCGTCCACCGACTCGGGGCCGCGAGCCCGCTTGGCATCGGCATCGACTACCCCTTCCCGGAGCAGATCGGTGCAGACCGGCTCGCCAATGCCGTCGGAGTCCATCACCGGCACGGCTCGCCGGCCATCGTGATCGATTTCGGCACTGCCGTGACCTTCGACGTCGTGACGAGCGCCCCCGCTTACGCCGGCGGCGTCATCGCGCCCGGGCTTGGATCGATGAGCGGCTACCTCACCCGCCGCACCGCCTTGCTGCCGGAATTCGACCTGGTGGAGCCCGCATCCGCCATCGGGAAATCCACCATCCATGCCATGCAGGCCGGCGCGGTCTTCGGCTATCGCGGGCTGGTGCGGGAAATCCTCGCCAAGCTGATGGCCGAGCTCCCGGGAGCGCCTCGCATCGTCGCCACCGGAGGCGATGCCGCTCTCATCGCTCGCGGTGTCCCCGAGATCCAGGCGGTCGATCCCGACCTCACCCTCGATGGCCTCCGTCTGGTCGCGGCCCGCGTCTTTGCCTGAAAAAGGCGTGCGATTCTCCGCAGCCGCGGGCAGTCTCCGCGCATGCCCGATACCCCGCTTGCCATCGGTGTCGACTTCGGAGGTACCTCCGTGAAAGTCGGCGTCGTTTTTCGTGGAAATGTGATCGATCACGCGCCGCCGATCGCGACCCAGGACTTTGAGGGTCCGGACGAACTCATCGATGCCATCGTCCGGGTCATCGAGGACCTGCGTTCCCGGCACACCCAGATCGCCGCCATCGGAGTGGGCATGCCCGGCTTCGTGAATTTCGAAAAAGGCATCGTTTACAACCTCACCAACGTCCGTGGCTGGGTGGAGATCCCGCTGAAGGCCAGACTGGAGGAAAAGACCGGCCTGCCCGCCGTGATCGAGAACGACGCCAACTGCATGGCTTACGCCGAGTGGAAACGCGGCTCCGGTCGGGGACTCAACCACCTCGTCTGCCTCACCCTCGGCACCGGCGTCGGCGGCGGCATCATCGCCAACGGCCAGATGATCCGCGGTGCGCGCCATGGAGCTGGGGAGATCGGCCAGACCTCGATCGACTACCAGGGTCGTGCCGGTCATTACGGCAATCTCGGTGCCCTCGAAGACTACATCGGCAACAACGAGATCACCGCCACCGCCTCCCAGGCCTACCATGAGGCCGGTATCCACAAGGCGGCCGACGAATGCACCCCCGCCGCCCTCGCCAGCGCGGCCAACGGCGGCGACCCCATCGCCCTCAAGCTCTGGGACGGCATTGGTGAAAAGCTCGCCTGCGCCGTCATGAACTGCTGCTGGCTCCTGAATCCCGAAGCCATCATCCTCGGCGGCGGAGTCGCCCGCGCCGGAGAAGTCCTCTTCGCCCCCTTCACCCGCTACCTCCACGCCCAGCTCTCCGGCCCCTTCAAGGACCACCTCATGATCCTCCCCGCCCGCTTCGGAAACGAAGCCGGCATGATCGGCGCGGCGGCTTTGGGACTGGAAGCGGCCGGCCATACGATCGAGCCTTAAGATTCACGGAAGAAATGGGTCCTATAGGTCCAATAAGTCCCATAGGACCTATTCAAAACTCTCATTTTTGTTCGAGCGAACATCTTTTTTCTTGCGATCCGAACACTGTTCGGGTAGCAGAAACGCATGCCTGCCAAAACCGCCAACGAAGACACCGCATCCGAAAAACTCGCCGATGCCCGCAAGCGCAACCTCGACCTCGCCATCTCCAGCATCCAGAAGGAATTCGGAGAAGCCGCCATCATGCGGATGGGCGACGCCAACCGCGTCGACGTCGATGTCATCCCCACCGGCAACCTTCTGATCGACCGCGCCCTCGGCGTCGGCGGTTTCCCACGGGGCCGAATCATCGAAGTGTTCGGCCCGGAATCCTCGGGTAAAACCACCCTCACCCTCACCGTCATCGCCCAGGCCCAGAAGCGCGGTGGCCTCGCCGCCTTCATCGACGTCGAGCACGCGCTCGATCCCCAGTACGCCCGCAAGCTTGGCGTGAAGCTGGAGGACCTCCTCGTTTCCCAACCTTCCTCCGGTGAGGAAGCCCTCCAGATCTGTGAGGCCCTCGTCCGCTCCAATGCCATCGATGTCGTCGTCCTCGACTCCGTCGCCGCCCTCGTCACCAAGCAGGAACTCGACGGCGAAATCGGTGACTCCACCGTCGGCGCCCAGGCCCGTCTGATGAGCGCCGCGATGCGCAAACTCACCGCCTTCATTTCCAAGGCCCGCACCGTCTGCATCTTCACCAACCAGATCCGTGAAAAGATCGGCGTGATGTTCGGCAACCCGGAAACCACCCCCGGTGGTCGCGCGCTCAAGTTCTTCTCCTCCCTCCGCGTCGACATCCGCCGCATCGGCCAGATCAAGTCCACCGATGGCACGGTCACGGGCAACCGCACCAAGATCAAGATCGTGAAGAACAAGGTCGCCCCGCCCTTCACCGAGTGTGAGTTCGACATCATGTACAACGAGGGCATCTCCTCCACCGGCTCACTCCTCGATCTCGCCCTGGAAATGGAGATCATCCAGAAGCGCGGCTCGTGGTTCGCCTACAACGGCACCCAGCTCGCCCAGGGTCGCGATGCGGCCAAGGACGCGCTCAAGGCCGATGAGGCACTCTATGCCGACATCGAGACCAAGGTCCGCGAGCGCCTCGAGGCCGGGAAGAAGTAAGATTTGTTCAGTGTTCGTGTTCTGATGTGGAGCGGGGCAGTCCTTGGGGCTTGCCCCGCTTTCGTTTGCGGCAGATTGCATCCTGCCAGCGGGATCGGCCGGGCCGGTAGCAACGGGGTAATTTGCACCCCCGGCTGATCCTCCTTGGACAAATAAGAAAAAGGGTCATTTTCAGTCGTTCACTGACTTGAGACTGCCCCTGTGGCACCTGCCTGCTTTCCTCCATGTGGATTGTCCTCTTCGCCCTCCGCTACAAGTACACCATTGGGGTTTTCGCAATCCTGATCCTGCTTTTCGGCGTGCTGTCGTCGCGGCGCATGTCCACCGACATCCTGCCCCGGGTGGAGAGCCCGGAAATCACCGTGGTCTGGAACTACCCCGGCCTCAACGCGGCCGAAATGGCGGCCAAGATCACCTCGTTTTCGGAAATCGCGACGCTCAACAACGTCGATGACCTGCTGGAGGCCCGATCAGAAACCTCCAATGGCGTGGCGCTGATCAAGCTGAAGTTCCAGCCCTACGCCGATGTGAACACGGCACTCTCGCAGGTGACCGGAGTTTCCCAGACCATCCTGCGCCGCATGCCCAGCGGCACCACGCCGCCGCTGATCATCCGCACCAGTCCCTCGAGTGTGCCGATCGTCCAGTTGGTGATGTCGTCCGACTCGATGACCGGTGGCCAGCTCTTCGACTTCGCCCGCATCAACCTCCGCGCCCAGATCCAGAGCATTCCCGGCCTGCGCCTGTCCCTGCCCTACGGCGGCGCGGCGCGGCAGGTGATGATCGATGTCGATCCCGATGCGCTGAACGCCTTCGGCCTTTCCGCATCCGATGTCAGCCGCGCGGTGAGCACCCAGAATCTCACGCTGCCCTCCGGTGTGCTGCGCGAAGGAGGACGAGAACTTCCGATCTCGATGAACGCCAGTCCGGAAACCGTGCAGGCCTTCCTCGATCTTCCACTCCGCACCGTGGACGGGAAAATGATCCTGCTGCGGGATGTCGCGAATGTCCGCGACGGCGAAGCGGTCTCCACCAACGTTGCACGGCTCAATGGTCAAAACGCGGTCATTGTCTCGGTCCTGAAACTCGGCTCGGCCTCTACGGTGGACGTCGTCGATGGCATCCTGAAAAAGATGCCCGAAATCCGCGCCACGGCTCCGCCGGGGATGATGATCGAGCCGATTTTCGATCAATCCACCTTCGTGCGCTCCGCCGTCGATGGCGTGTTGAAGGAGATCCTCCTCGTCGGCGGGCTGGTGGCACTCGTGGTGCTGCTGTTCCTCGGTTCGTGGCGCTCGACGCTGATCGTGCTCGTCTCGATCCCGCTGGCGTTGCTGTGTTCGATCATCGGCCTCTATCTGATCGGTGCGACCTTCAACCTGATGACCCTCGGCGGTCTTTCGCTGGCGATCGGCATCCTGGTGGACAATGCACTGGTCGAGATCGAAAACATCAAACGCCAGATCAGCTTGGGCAAGCCGGTGAGACAGGCGATCCTCGATGGTGCCCGTCAGGTGGCCTTTCCCGAGTTCGTCTCCACGCTCAGCATCTGCATCGTTTTCCTGCCGATCTTCCTGCTCAGCGGCACGGCCTCGTATGTGTTCCGCCCGCTGGCGCTGGCGGTGGTGTTCGCCATGCTGGCGAGCTACGTCTTG
>JAIYDT010000181.1 GCA_027487355.1 Verrucomicrobiaceae bacterium | reverse complement strand
TCGAGAACCATGACCTCCACCCTTCGCCATTCACTCCAAGCTCTTTCATGTGCCGCCGCATTCCTGAGTGCCGAGGCCATGGCTCATCCCGGGCATGACTCCATCGACGAGTCGGATGCCCCTAAAGTTTTCCTTACCCAGGTCGGCGCTCCTCCAACTCCATCTGCCGCTCCGGCAGCCGCTGCGAAGTCAGAGAGCTCGGTCAGCATCACCACCGAAGGCGACTTCCGGATCATCAAGTCGAACGGCTGGCCGGACCATGCTCCCGGTGAGTTTCCACGTCGGGGAAACCCCAATGTTCCCAGCCCGCAGAGCTATACCTTCCGCGTCCCAATCAAACCAAGCCCCGCCAATGTTCCTGTCAGTCACGGCATGTGGTGGTGGGGCGTTGCCCTGAATGGCGTGCCCTTCGAACCCGGCACCGCCGAGGCCTGGAACAACGACCAGCGGTCCGGCTGGAGCTATGAGGCCGCCACCGGCTTCCTCAATCTCGGCCTCGATGAACACAACGCCCACGTCCAGCCGAACGGCTCCTACCACTATCACGCCCTACCCACCGGACTCGTGGAAAAGCTCGGCGGAGATGGCAAGAAGATGCTGCAGATCGGCTGGGCGGCCGACGGTTATCCCATCTATTCCGGCTGGGCCTACTCGGATCCGAAGGACCCGAAAAGTGAACTGCGCCGGATGAAAAGCAGTTATCGACTCAAGCAAGGACCACGCCCGACACAAGTCGGAGGCCCTGGCGGAAACTACGACGGGCGCTTCACGCAGGACTTTGAATACAAGGACGGAAGCGGCGATCTCGATGCCTGCAACGGCCGCACCGGCGTGACCCCGGAGTTCCCCGAAGGCACCTACTACTACTGCGTGATCGGTGAGTTCCCCTTCGTTCCGCGCATGTGGCACGGCACGCCCGATCCCAGCTTCAGCAAGGGCGGAGGCCCTCCGGGGGGCGGTCAGCGCGGAGCCCCGGTTGGTGGTGCCCCGCGTGGCATCATGGAAGGAGGACAGACACCTTCTCCAGGAACTCCCGGCGCAACACCTGGACGCGGCGGCATGATTCCATCGCCTGTCATCACGGCCATGGACCTGAACAAGGACGGGGCCATCGACGCCGACGAACTCTCCAAAGCCTCTGCCGCACTCAAGTCCCTCGACAAGAACGGCGACGGAAAACTGACGAGCGATGAATATCGGCCGGTCCTTCCCGGTGGAGGCCCTCCAGGTGCCGCACCGGCTGCGCCCGCCGCACCTGCTCCACCTACTACACCCGTCGTACCACCAACTCCTTCCGGAACCTCCTCAACCGACAGCGATCACTCGCCCATCGCCCTTTTCAATCCAAAGGCGCTGGTGAAGCCGATCACCGAGATCGATGGCACGCTCAGTGATGGAACGAAGTCAAAGGTCTACAAGATCGTCGTCCGCTCGATCCCACCCGATCATGAAATGGGCCCCTGGGCTCCCAGGACCATCAACGACAAGGGCGGCTACTGGGAGGATGCGATCGACAAGAAGCTCTACCGGGTGGACATCGAATACCTGAAGATCCTCAACCGCGCGGGATGGAACATGTATGATGAAGACGGCACCGTGCACCGCACCAAGGATCGCACGGAGTTCGACAAGGTTGCCCGCCAGGAACTCGGCGGCTGGACCTTTGCCCAGGCCCAGAAGGACGGGGTCACCAACTCGATCATCGAACTCCAGCCCAGCGAGCAGATCGTCACCATCTTCCTCCCGAAGAACCCAAAGGCCCTCGCGCAGCCCCTGATGCTCAGGCAGGCCCGCTTTTCACCACGCTCCGGAGTTGGCCTCAGCTCGAACGGCATTCGCTTCTTCCCGCCGGAACCCGTCCACCGCATCACCGCCTATCAGAACATCGCCCCGCTCGATCCCAATGGCGGCCACACTGGCTTTGCTCACGAGTATCACTACCATCGCGCCCCGTCGGTGATGAACGACGACAAGTCCGGCAAGGTCATCGGCTGGGCTCTCGATGGCTTCCCGATCCGCGGTCCATACGAGCCCGATGGCAGCAAGCCGAAGAACCTCGATACGATCAACGGCCACGATCACGACAGCCTCGGCTACCACTACCACGCCACCGACACCTGGCCCTATCTCGTCGGCGGCTTCCATGGACCACTCGGCACCGCAGCCCTCGGCGATGTCGATGTCTGCGATGCCACCCAGCCATCCGCCGGGCCCGGTGGTCCCCCTCCGGGAGGTGCCGCCCGCCCGGGAGGCCCTCCACCCGGAGCCGCAGCCCCTCTTATCAACGATACCCCGAAACCCACCGCTTCATCTTCAAAGCCGAACATCCTCATTCTCATTGCCGACGATCTCGGCTGGGGCGACGTTGGCTTTCATGGCGGAAAGGTCCCCACCCCCTCCATCGAACGCCTCACCAAGGAAGGCTCCGAGTTGCAGCGCTTCTACGTCCATCCCGTTTGCAGCCCCACCAGAGCCGCCCTGCTTTCCGGACAGATGCCCCGACGCTTCGGGGTCACCGACGTGATGGGCCCCAGGCAAACACTTCCCGAAAGCCTCGCCACGCTTCCGAGCAGCCTTCGCAGCGCAGGCTACACCACCTCGCTGGTTGGAAAATGGCATCTCGGAAAAGGCACCAGCACCCCGATGAGCTTCGGCTTCGATCACTTCTACGGATTCCTCGGACCTGAGATCGACTACTACAAGCACACCGACCAGCGCGGTAGCATCGACTGGCAGCGTGATGGCACCGCGATCAACGAAGAAGGCTACTCCACCGATCTCCTTGCCAATGAAGCCATCCGCCAGATTTCTAACCGCGATGCGAAAAGGCCCTTCTATCTTCAAGTCGCCTTCAATGCTCCACACGTCCCGCAAAGCGCCCCCGCTGATCTGATCGCCAAATACAAGAACCTCGGGACTCTTGCCACGGGTGCCGCCGTCATCGAGGCCATGGATGCCGCGATCGGTCGCATTCTAACAGCCCTCGATCAGCAGAAGCTCCAGAACGACACCCTCGTCGTCTTTTTCTCCGACAACGGCGCGAGCCGCCAACTTGGCAGCAACGGTTCCTTTCGTGCGGGAAAAGGCACCCTCTATGAAGGCGGAATCCACACCGTCTGCGCCCTTCGCTGGCCCGGCCAGATTCCTGCCGGAAAGCCCAGCCTGCAACCCACCGCCGTGCAGGACCTCTTTCCCACGCTCGTCGTCGCCGTCGGAGCCACGACCACTGCCATGCTCGATGGCGTGAATCTCTGGCCCACCCTCCATGATGGCCGCGTTGACAAGCGCCCCCCATTCGCCATCGCCACCAGTGACATCGCCCTCATCGACGGCGACTGGAAGCTCATCGAATGGAGCACCGGCGAGCATGCCCTCTTCAACCTAGGCACCGACCCCTCCGAATCGAAAGATGAGTTCGCTACCCAGAAGGAAATCTCCGCCCGACTCACGGATCAGCTCGCCGCCCTGAAAAAGGATTTGCCCGCCGCCAGCGCCGCCCGCCGCCCAGGCCCAGGTGGTCCAGGCCCCGGGGTTGGACCCGGAGGCCCTGTCCGTCAATGAAAGTGGGC
>JAIYDT010000486.1 GCA_027487355.1 Verrucomicrobiaceae bacterium | reverse complement strand
GCCAGCCAGTTCGCCCTCCAGGTGCTCGATTACGAAATCGCCCAGGCTCGCGCCGCGCTCGAACGCCCGGATGCCAGCACCGTCGGCAATCTCGTCGAGGTGAAATCCCCAGTCTCAGGTCGCGTGCTGAAGGTGATGCAGGAAAGCGAAACCGTCGTCAGCCCCGGCCAGGCGATCCTCGAGGTCGGTGATCCGGCGGACCTTGAGATCGAGGCCGAGATCCTTTCGCGCGATGCCGTGACGATTCACGCTGGCGACTCGGTTTCGATCGAACAATGGGGCGGCGACTCACCGCTGAAGGGCCGCGTCCGACGAGTAGAGCCGGCCGGTTTCACCAAAATCTCCGCCCTCGGGGTCGAGGAGCAGCGGGTGATCGTGTTGAGCGATCTCATCGAACCGCCTGCGGAGGCGAAGTCGCTGGGCGACCGCTACCGCGTCGAGGTCCGCGTGGCCGTGTGGCATTCCGATGACGTGCCGGTGATTCCCTCGGGAGCCCTGTTCCGCGAGGGAAATGCCTGGAAGACTTTCCTCTATCAGAACGGCACCGCGAAACTGGTCAGCGTCGAGGCCGGGCACAGCGATGGCCGTCTCACCGAGGTTCTCTCTGGCCTCTCGCCCGGAGACGAGGTGCTGCTCCATCCGCCCGATACCGTGAAAGCGGGCAGCTCCGTCCGCAAAAGGACGGAGCCTTGATCGCCGGACGGACTTTTGTCAGACAAGAGCCTGACCGGGCTTCGTTGTCTCCCGGTCTCATCGCCTTTCAGTTCCACTCATCATGTTCTCGCTCAAGCCCCTCGCCTTCGCCTCTGCGGCGATTGCCCTCGCCCCAATCCACTCCCACGCCGAGGCGGATCCCCAGATCGAAGCTGCCGTCCACGCCGTCTATCCGGCCCTCGTCCGCATCCACGTGGTTTCCGAAGAAGGCGGCTCCGGACGGATGCAGAAGCAGCGCTCCAGCGGCTCCGGCACGATCATTTCCCCGGATGGCTACATCCTGACCAATCATCACGTCGCCGGACGCGCCACGCGCATCATGGTTCGCCTGGCAGACCGGCAGGAACTGCGTGCCACCTTGATCGGCACGGACGCCCTTTCGGACCTTGCGGTTCTGAAAATCGACAAGAACGACCTCCGTGACCCGAAGGCCGCCTTGCCCGTCGCCAAGTTCGGCGACAGCGCGTCCCTCGAAGTCGGCGATGTCGTCCTCGCCATGGGCAGCCCGGCCGGACTTTCCCAATCCGTCACCAAAGGCATCGTCGCCAACACCGAGATGATCGCCCCAGGCGGATCGATGAAGCTCGATGGCGAGGCCGTGGGCGAAATCGTCCGCTGGATCGGCCACGACGCGGTCATTTTCCCCGGAAATTCCGGTGGCCCACTCGTCAACCTCAAGGGCGAAATCATCGGCGTCAATGAGGTCGGCATCGGCAGCCTCGGCGGGGCGATCCCTTCGAATCTTGCCCAGAAAGTCACCCAGGACCTCATCGCCCACGGCAGCGTGAAGCGCAGCTGGCTCGGCCTGACCGCCCAGCCTCTTCTCAAGACCAGCAAGGCCACCGCCGGCATCTTGGTCGGTGGCGTTCTTGAGGGCTCGCCCGCCGACAAGGCCGGAATCAAGGCCGGCGACCTCATCACCAGTTGCAATGGAACCGCCATCGCCGCTTCACGCGCCCCTGAGGACCTCCCGGTCTTCAACCGCATCCTCCTTGAAGCCTCGATCGGCTCGGAAATCTCCCTCGAAGGCACCCGCGATGGCAAACCGATGAAATGGAAGTCCGTCTCCGAGGAACGCGAACCCGCCGAACCCCGTGAAAAGGAACTCCTTTCCTGGGGCATCACTGCGCGGGACCTGACCAAGCTCACCGCCCGGGAAATGCTCCGCGATGACAACAAGGCCGTCGTCGTCCAAAGCGTCCGCCCAGGGGGCGGGGCCGCTGCTGCCAAGCCTTCGATTGTCCCAGGCGACCTCATCCTCGCCGTCGCCGACAAGCCCACCCCGACCCTCGCCGAACTCATCCGAGTCAGCGAGGAAATCACCAAGGGCAAGACCGAGCCCGTTCCCGTCCTCGTCTCCTACGAGCACGATGGCCGCAGTTACCTCACCGTCGTCAAGATCGGCCCGGACACCGAGAGCGACAAACCCGGCCTCGCCAAAAAGGCCTGGATCGGCCTCGACACCCAGGTGATTTCATCGGACCTCGCCGAGGCCCTCGGCATCCCCGGAGCCAAGGGCGTCCGCATCACCCAGGTCCATCCCGGGGCCAACGCCGACAAGGCCGGCCTCAAGAATGGCGACCTCCTCCTCAAGCTCGACGGCACCGTCATCCCCACTTCCCGCCCGGAAGACTCCGATGTCTTCTCCTCACTCATCCGCCAATACAAGATCGGCACCGAGATCACCCTCACGGTCCGCCGTGGGAAAGAGGACCTCACCCTCAAGGTCCCGCTCGAAGCCAGCCCCGAGGGCATCTCCGAACTGGCCACCCACGAAAGCAAGACCCTCGAGTTCAACAGCCGCGACATCGGTCAGTCCGACCGCGTGGAGCAGAAACTGGCCGATGGCTTCAAGGGCATCCTCGTCACCAACGTCACCGCCTCAGGCTGGGCCGCCCTTGGCGGACTCTCTGCCGGTGACCTCATCATCTCGCTCGACGGCAAGCCCACCGATTCGATCGAAGCCCTCAAATCCATCCTCGACGAGGTCGAAAAAAACCGTCGCACTCCCATCGCACTCTTCATCCGCCGCGGCATC
>JAIYDT010000026.1 GCA_027487355.1 Verrucomicrobiaceae bacterium | reverse complement strand
AGCAGGGAAGTCGAGGTTTGAAGATCACGTTTGGGGGTCTTGCTCCCGGGGAAGTCAGGCACGATCAGACCCGCCACCCGGGCGATCTCCCGGAACTGGCGACGGGCCAGTTCGGCGGTGTTCATGCAGCTCAGTAGGTCGTCCAAAAGATTGTTTGAATCAAATGCTTCGGAAAGCCTCCGGGGGTCGAGACTGAGGCCGCGTTTGGCGGTGAGGCAGAATCCGTAGTCGTTCTGGGTGATGTGGATGGATTCCCTGGAGTCCTTTCCGAGTCGCCAGGCGACGAGAGAACCGAGGCCCTCGTGGACGAGTCGACCGGCCAGCGGATAGAAAAACAGGTGCTCGCCCTCCCGGGTGCGGGTGAACTCGATCAGCAGGGTGTCGTCGGAAGGCAGACCGGATCTCGACTGCTGGATGGAAAGGATCGGCTGGAGGGCAAGTCGTTCGGCGCTCGGCGGTCCGGTGTCTTGGAGACTGCGGGAAATGGCGTGGGAAAGTTCGTTGGAGAGCGGCATTTTCCCGCCGTTCCAGATCGGGACGTGACCTCGCAAGGATCGGGTGGCCTTGCGGACACTGGCCGTTTGTTTGTGAAAACGGACGAGTTCGAGGTGTCGGCCCCCGAAAATGAACTGCGAGCCGGGCTTCAGGCGGGTGATGAAGGATTCCTCGATGGTGCCAAGTCGCTTGCCGCCAAGGAACTGCACGGAAATGGAGCGGTCTCCGGTGATGGTGCCGATCGATAGTCGGTGTTGCTGGATGAGTTTTTTGTCATCCAGTTTCAAATGATCGTTTTCGAGGCGGGCTTTGTGGTATTGTGGATAACTTTTCAGGGCCTGGCCGCCAGTCGTGATGAAGGCGAGTGCCCAGTCCCATTCCTCGTCGTCGAGGTCGCGATAGGCATGGCTGGTCTGGATTTCCTGCCGCAAGTCGGACGGCTTGATGGAGGCTCCGATGATGCAGGTCACGAGATGCTGCACGAGGACGTCGAGAGGCTTTGAAACGGGCGTTCGAGATTCAATTTCTCCCCGGGCCAGGGCTTCACGTGCGGCGCTGAACTCGATCAGCTCAAAGGCATGGGTCGGGACGCACAGGACCCTCGAAGTTTTCCCGGGCTGATGACCGGAGCGGCCGGCGCGCTGGGCCAGGCGGGCGACACCTTTCGGCGAGCCGACCTGGATGACCTGATCGACCGGCGAGAAATCCACCCCGAGGTCGAGTGAAGAGGTGCAGACAACGCAGCGAAGGGTGCCGTCCCGCAGGCGTTGTTCGACCAGCTCGCGCTCCTCGCGGTCGAGCGAGCCGTGGTGCATGGCGAGGTCGTCTTTCCAGGCGGGCCGGGCTTCGAGGAGTTCCTGGAACCAGAGTTCGGTTTGAGAGCGGGTGTTGGTGAAAAGCAGGGTGGTGTCGGCCGATTCGATGGCCTTGGCGACGGGCTCGACGAGTCGGGTGCCGAGGTGTCCGGCCCAGGGGAAGCGCTCGATTTCCGCAGGGATCAGGGTTTCGATGACCAGCTCCTTGTTGAGATCGGCCGAAATCGTGGACGACCCCGGAAAGGCCGAGCCGAGGAGGGTTTCGCGGGCTTCGTCGAGATTTCCCAGGGTCGCGGAGAGCCCCCAGACCCTCAGATCCGGGTGCCAGGCGCGGAGTCGGGCGAGGCAGAGTTCGGTCTGGACGCCGCGCTTGGTGCCGAGGAGTTCGTGCCATTCATCGACGATCACGGTTTTCAGCCCGGCGATCTGGTCGCGGAAATCGGCGTGGGTCAGGAGCAGGGAAAGGGACTCCGGGGTGGTGACCAGGCACCAGGGGAGCTTCTTGCGGAGCTTGGCGCGCTGGGCAGAGGAGGTGTCGCCAGTCCGGGCCTCGACCGCGAGATGGGGGGCGAGGTGTTCGATCGGTTCGCGCAGGGCCCGGAGGGTGTCCTGGGCGAGGGCGCGGAGGGGAGTGAGCCAGATCACCTCGCAGGCGACCGTGCATTTCGGATCAAGTGATTCACGCCGGAGTCGGTCGGCCAGTGGTCCGAGAAAGACGGCGAGGGTTTTGCCCTGACCGGTCGGGGCGTGAAGAAGCCCGGAACGCCCTTCGGCATGGGCTTGCCAGGTGTCCCTTTGAAAATCGAAGGCATGCCAGCCCTTGGCCTCAAAGTAGGGCGAAAGCAGGGCTTCAGCGGACTGGGTGGATGTTCTCAAGGCCGGGCCACCCTAATGGCGATTTCACGGCGCTCAAGCGTGCTCGGTGATGCCATCAGGGCTGGCCCATGCAGCGCCGGAGGAATCGGAGCAGCCTGTTTTCGTAGCTGCTGGTCTTGACCGGGTGGAAAATGCCGCGAATCAGCCACAGGTAAGGAAGGGGAAACCAGGTGACGAATTTCAGGGACTTCAGCGTCTGGATCGGGAAACCGAGATGCTGGATCAGCGTTGCGATGCGCAATTCGCAGAAGATGTCATCGGCATAAAGCGGGTCGAGCCTGGGATCGGCGATCGCGTCGAGAACTTCCCGTGAGAACTGGAGCACTGCCAGCGGAACGATCCCGATCGCTCTTGCCTGCAGTTCGACCGGCAATCTGGGCACATCGCGAAACCATAGCCAGGGTTTACCTCGATCGCCCTGGCGCTTGATCTGGCTGCACAAGAGTCCCTCGAAAGGTCGGAACTGCGGAGCAAGTGGCACATTGCAGCGGACGTCCCACTCGAAGAACACCACATGACGGCTCTTGACCTCATCGCGATGCTCCCTCCACCAGTTTCGGATGTTGCGATCAACGTTCCGCCAGGCGTGATGGCGCTCCTCTCCCTCGTATTGAGTGCTGTTGCAGCGATGCTGACGAATGTCCGGATTCGCCGCAGTGAACTCCGCTTGATGCGGCAATCCGGAGGCAAGCGTGGTCAGCCAGACCAGCTCGAGTGGACTTTCTTGTTCGAATGGGGAGACGGCGTTCAAGGGCGGGCGGCAGGCTCCGGATTTTCAAGGTGGGATGTCGAGGATGGATTGGCGATCCCCGCCTGACACTCCCCGTGAAACCAAGTTAGGTAACGTTTCTTATTTGTTGACGTCCCCTGCGGAACGTGGAACGTCAAGCCCGTGCTGCACGCCGCGTCCATGCCTCTTTCGTCCTCTTCGCTTGGCGAGGGGCCACTGGACTTGCGGAAAGGCTTTTCGCGGGTCGGCAAGGATCAGGTTGCAAAGGAACATCCGGCCCAAGAGGATGGGTCGTCAACCTTAGGCATGAAGATCCAGCGTAAAATCCGTTTGAAAGATGTGGCCGAACTGGCGGGCGTGGCCGTCAACACCGCCTCGACGATCCTGAACCGTCGCCCCAACTCCTGGGCCTCCAAGGAGACCGAGGCACGCGTGTTCAAGGCCGCCAACGAACTCGGCTATCGCCCCAGCAAGACCGCCCGGGCGCTCCAGTCCGGTCGCTATCACTCGATCGGCCTGCTGATCCAGGATCTCACGAATCCCTTCTTCTCCACTCTCGCTGACGAACTTGAGGCCGCCGTCGAGGAACGCGGCTACGACCTGATCGTGGAAAACTGCCGCTCCAGCCTGGTCCGTGAGCGCCATCTCTTCAACGACCTCACCGACCTCGAAGTCGATGGCATGGTGGTCTGGCTGAGCGACAACTCGGCTTTCGAGGACGAACTCGCCTCCGCCTTCAAGGGCCCGTTGCCCTTCGTCGCACTCGGCTGCGGCAGTTCGTCGCTGCCGATTCCGGTCGATTCCGTGGTCAGCAATTTCACCGAAGGCCTCCAGCAGGCGGTCGATGCCACGTTCGACCTCGGCCATCGGAGATATGCCTTCCTCAGCGCGCTCGCCGAAGGCCAGGCCGACGGCTCCCGTCCCGACCTGCTGACCCGCATGCTGGCAGAGAAAGGCGTGCCCCGGTCCTCGATCCAGATCCTCCGCTCCAGCCACTCGATCGACAGCGCCTGCGAAACGGTCACTTCCTTCCTGAATTCCTGCGGTGACGAGCGGCCGACCGCCCTTTTCGCCATCAACGACCTCTCCGCCATCGGCGCAATGCGGGCCGCCATCGAATGCGGCCTGCACGTTCCGAAGGACCTGTCCATTGTCGGCGTCGATGACGTGCCGATGGCCTCCTACCTGCCAGTCACGCTTTCCTCTATCCGCCAGCGCTATCGCAAGATCACCCGTGCGGCGGCGGACCTACTGATCGCCCGCATCGAGGGCACCGTCGAGGATCCCACGGTTCCCACCCAGGTCATTTTCCCCACCCACTTCGTGGCCCGCGAGAGCGTTGGCCCGGCCGTCTCCTGATTTCCTTATCTTGATTTCCTTATTATAAAATCCATGTCCAACTCCAGCATCACCAACCGCTATCAACTGGCCCGCGAACAATACGCCGAACTCGGTGTCGACGTTGACAAGGCCATCGCCGTCCTCAGCCAGATCCCCGTTTCCCTCCATTGCTGGCAGGGCGACGACGTGGGCGGTTTCGAGCGGACCGGCGAGGCGCTTGGAAATGGTCTGGCCGTGACCGGCAACTACCCCGGCAAGGCCACCAATCCCGAGCAGCTCCGCTCCGACCTCGACAAGGTCACTTCGCTGCTTCCGGGCAAGCACCGCCTCAACCTCCACGCCTGCTACGGCGAATTCGGTGGCAACAAGGTCGATCGCGATGCCGTCGGTGTGGAGCATTTCCAGAACTGGATCGACTGGGCGAAGCAGAAGGGCATGGGCCTCGATTTCAATCCGACCTACTTCGCGCACCCGCTTTCCGACGACGGCTTCACGCTGTCCCACAAGGACGATGCCGTGCGGAAATTCTGGATCGAGCACGGCAAGCGCTGCCGCGAGATCGGCGCCTCGATGGGCAGCCAGCTCGGCAGCACCACCGTCACCAACTTCTGGATTCCCGACGGCTACAAGGACCTGCCTGCCGACCGCAAGGCCCCGCGCGAACGCCTCACCGCCTCGCTCGATGAAATCTTCACCAAGCAGATCGACCCAGCCGTCCACCTCGACGCCGTCGAGTGCAAGCTTTTCGGCATCGGCTCGGAAAGTTATGTCGTCGGCTCACACGAGTTCTATCTCGGTTACGCCGTGACCCGCCAGAAGGTGCTCTGCCTCGATGCCGGCCATTTCCATCCGACCGAAGGCATCGCCGACAAGATCTCCTCCGTCATGCAGTGGCTGCCGCGCATTCTCCTCCACGTCTCCCGCGGCGTGCGCTGGGACAGCGACCACGTCGTCATCCTCAACGACGACCTCAACCAGATCGCCCAGGAACTGGTGCGCGGCGAGTTCGTCGGCCGCACCCACATCGGCCTCGACTTCTTCGATGCCAGCATCAACCGCATCGCCGCCTGGGTCATCGGCACCCGCGCCATGATCAAGGCCCTGCTCATCGCCCTGCTCGAACCCACCGACAAGCTCCGCCAGATGGAAAACGAAGGCGATTTCACCGGTCGCCTCGCCCTGCTGGAAGAGCTCAAGACCATGCCCTTCGGCGCGGTCTGGGACTATCACTGCGAAAAGATGGGCGTCCCCGCCGGCATGGCCTGGCTGGAAGAAGTCCGCAGCTACGAGCGCGACGTGCTCTCGAAGCGCTGATCTTGCGCGGTCGGAGCAGATCGACTAACAAGCCGTCATGATCGATCTGCTCGTCCGCCTCTACGACCTGCCGCCCTCCGCCGACCTCTACCGCGAGGTCGCGGAAAAGGGCGTGACCTTGAGGCGAGCGCGGGCCTTCGAGCTGCACACCGTCGCGGCTTTTGCCGCCGAGCATTTCTCGCCGAAGTGGGTCAGTGAGGTGACCGTCGCGCTGTCCCGCCAACCGATCGCCTGCTTCATCGCCACACGCGACAAGAAGATCCTCGGCTTCGCCTGCTACGACACCACCATGCGCGGCTTCTTCGGCCCCACCGGTGTCTGCGAAGAGGCGAGGGGACTGGGCTTGGGAAAAGCCCTGCTCTTCAAGTCCCTCGAAGCCCTTCAGGACCTCGGCCACGCCTACGCCATCATCGGCGGAGTCGGCCCGAAGGAATTCTACTTCAAAGCCTGCGGAGCCATCGAGATCCCCGGCAGTGATCCCGGGATCTATCCGGACATCCTGCCGTGACGCCCCTCGATTGCGGAGACTTGTCGCCGCTTTCCGGTTCCTGCCACTTGTGGAGGAGAAACAAGCTCCTCTCCTGTCGGCTAGCCTCCTCCCACCGCGATTGGTCTTGAAACCACCAAGCACCATTGGCTGCAAAGCTCTGACCGACCACTGGCTGAAGGAACAAGTAGTTCCCGAGATGAGGGATCTCCGGATCAAACTGCATTACGGGGAAGGCTCACGGCCTGTCCCCGTCGTCTGATTGGAACCGCCGGATGCGGACCCGCAAGTCCGGTGGTGTGGGAGGGGTGACGGGCGCAATCCCGTCACCTCGACCCGATTCGGCTTGATCATGTTTGAACTTTGCTGGTGCAAATTTCAATTCGGCTTTAGGTATCGGATCGGCTGGCATCCACATTCTCTCGGCAATTTCAATCGTGTCGCCATCTTTGAGTTTAAAAGCCCAGGCCTTGGCTCCATCTTGATCAAACCGAAATATGTTAAGTTTTCCTT
>JAIYDT010000273.1 GCA_027487355.1 Verrucomicrobiaceae bacterium | reverse complement strand
CGGCATCGCCGGGTCAACACTCGCTACGATCGGCTTCCAGAAACCTACATGGCCTTCGTAAGTCTCGCAGCCATAGCTGATTGGGTCAGATTCTGAATTTGTCCACTCTGCCTAGGATTTCCCACTTTGGGAAGATCAGGGCCGACTTCATGAAGTCCATCGGACCGCTCGTGACCGGAACCGCCACCAGGTGACTGGATTCGATGACCCAGATCCCGCCGAATGACCTGAAGAGTTGGCTGACAGCGACTCCCAGCAGGACGACCACCAGCGGGGCCGGAACGGGCAACTTCTTAAGGAACTTGACCTTGTCCCAGGCGACGATGGTGGCGATCGAAAGGAAGCCGATCAGCATCGCCCCAGGGTGGACGTAGGAGAGGGCTCTCAGGAGTTCGGAAAAGGTGTTCTCACCATCGGCCTGCCGGAAGGTCTTGTCTCCCATCGGATCGGCATCGAACCCGACGAGGTGGGGGATTTGCTTGAGGATCAGGATGACACCGATGGCGGCGAGGAGGCCCTTGATGACGCTGACCGGAATGAATGAGGCAATGAATCCGGCACGGGAGATGCCCAGGATCACCTGGAACGCCCCGGCGAGAACGACGGCGACGAGAAAGGCCTCGAAGCTGCCGAGGTTGGCGATCTGGACGGCCACCACGGCAGTGAGGCCTGCTGCCGGCCCGCTGACACTGGTGTGGGAGCCGCTTAGAATTCCGACGACAATGCCACCGAGGATGCCGGCGATCAGGCCGGAGATCGGTGGCGCGTTTGATGCCAGGGCGACTCCCAGACAGAGGGGAAGTGCGACCAGGAAAACCACGAGACCGGCGACCAAATCCTTGGAAAAGCTTCCAGATGAAGGCTGGGCTGGGAGGGAATTGGGTTGGTTCATGCGTGATTCAGAGAGGTCCGATGAGATCGGTTTTAGGACGGTATCGGAGCGGCATCTACCAAAAACACTGAACCAACCAGTCACCTTCCCCGGCATGTTCTCATCAAGTGGATCATTTTGCCAAGATCCCTTTCTTCGGACCGTTTTAGAAGGTGGGTTACTTCATTTGATCGCGGGAACTGCGGGAACTTCGAAGTTGTCGGGAATCCAGGTGGAGGCTACCCTCCACCATCGGTCACACTCCATCCGCGCGGCCTCATACCCCATGCCTGTCCACCGTTTGCTGCATGTGATCCGCTTCAGCCTCACCACAGGTTGTTTTTTCACAGTCGCAGCCGCCCAGGACCTTGATGAACTGAGCTCACTGGTCCCGGAATCGTTGGCCGCGATGAAGGCGGAAAAATGGGAGGACGCTCTCGGGCTGTTGACCAAGACCACGGCGATGAGGCCTGAAGAGGCATCGCAGGTTTTCGGCCCCCAGTACGGTGTGGTCTGGTATCGTCGGGGTATCTGCGAAATGAAGCTGAAACGCTGGGACGAGGCGATCCGCTCGTTCGAAACCTGCTATCGGGACTATCCGAACAGGGGACCTTCAGGAGGCAATCTCTATCAGACCAAGGCACTTCTGAAATGGGGCGAATCCGCCGTTGGCGCGAAGCGGTGGGAGATCGCCATTTCACGCTTCCGCAAGTTCCTCGCTGAAAAGGACAAATCGAGCGACAAGTTCCAACCCGGAGGCTTCTACGTCACGCTGGGAGTCTGCCACTTTCGTCTCGGCCAGATCCCGGAAGGAAACGAACAACTCGAGATCGCGATCCGGAATCGCGAGACCTTTCCGACTACTTCCGATCAGATCGTCGCCGGAATCCAGGCGCTGGTCGCAGCGGCCATCGAGGGGAAAAACGAAGCTGCCCTCCTCGATTTCCTTTCGAGCAACCAGTCCGCCCTGAGTTTCGAGCCACAGCACGCCCTTGCCTACGCGACGGTCTATCTGAAGCTCGGCTCGGACGCAGGCGCCTCTGGCATGCACCGGGCGGCGCTGGCGCTTTACCAACTGGTGCTTGATCCGGAGAGGGCGGCCTCTGAGCTGAAGGGCCGCCTGGATTCCTCTGGGGCCAACCCGCCGGAGCTGGCCACCGCACTCAAGCGGCTTGAGGAAAACTCCCGCAGCGAAAATCCGATCGGGCCGCTGAGGCTCGCCGGGTTGGCCTCCGCCCAGGAGGCCTTGGGGAATCGGCAACTGGCGTGTGAGGCGAGGGAACGCATCGCCCGCGATTACCCCGATTCGACCTTGAGTGAGGAAAACCTCCTCCGCCTGACGTCAATCCGGGTCGGCGTGGCTCAGGCCGCAGAACGTGAAGGCAGGATCGAGGAGGCGATTTCCAGCTATGAGAAGGCATGGGTGGACGGAAGGGGGCGCGACGTGGCAGTGGCGACAAAGCGCTGGATGGAGCTGGTTTGGAACCGGAATCTCGCTGGGGACCGTCTGTCGGCCTGCCGCGGAGGACTCTCCTACCTGGAGGCCACCCAGGAGCAAGAGGCGGAAATGTCAGAGGAAGACCGGTCGGCGCACGATGAGGTGGCGAAGCTGGTCAGGAGCTTCCAGGCAAGGTTGACGGAGAAGGCGGAGCCGGCCCCGTGAGCGGATGGGTTCTTTCTTGGTTTCCACCAGGATCATGAGTTGAATCGGCGGCCATGGTGGAGACGCTCGAAGAGGATTTCCTACGCTTTCTGGAAGTGGAGAAGAGCGCGTCGCCGCGCACCACCCGCAACTATGGTGAGGCCTTGCGTGCGTTTCGGGAATCCCGTGGGGAAGCCTTTCCAGGTTGGAGGAACTGTGGAGTGGACCATTTCAGGGACTACCTGTTCGCCCTGATGAAGCAGGATCTGAAGCGCTCGACCATCCGTCTGCGTTTTTCAGCCATGCGATCGTTCTACAAGTTCCTCGTTCACCGACGTGGCCTGGAATCGAGCCCGGTGGCCCTGGTGGAACTGCCGAAGTCGGCCCGCACCTTGCCCGTCGTGCTGAATCTCAGCCAGATGGAGGAACTCCTTGCCCTTCCGCTCAAGCTGCCACTGCAAAAACAGACCGCTGCCTGGATTCCGGTCCGGGATGCGGCGATCCTGGAACTCTTCTATTCCTGCGGCTTGCGCATTTCAGAGCTCACAGGACTGAATGTCGCCGATGTTGATTTCACCACGGAGACCCTGCGCGTGACCGGGAAGGGATCGAAGGAAAGAATGGTACCGATCGGAGGCCCCGCCCTGTCCTCGCTCCAGCGCTATCGGCAACAGGCGGTCGTGACCTCCGGGCCGCTTTTTCTCAGCAAGCGCCGCACCCGGATCACCCAGCAGGCCATCGACCTCCTGCTCAAAAAGTATCTCAAGCACAGCTCGATCCCGTTTGTGATCAGTCCCCACAAGCTGCGGCACACCTTCGCCACCCATCTGCTTGATGCGGGTGCCGATCTCCGCTCGGTCCAGGAACTGCTGGGGCACAGCTCGCTGTCCACCACCCAGATCTACACCCACGTGACCAAGGAAAGGCTCAGGCAGGCTTACGATCAGGCGCATCCCCGCGCGTGATTGATGCCGGGTGTCGGAGCAAAGCAAAAAAAGGGGCGGTCGCTTTCACGACCGCCCCAGAATGTTGGTGAGGTGCAACTTCAAGGAAGCCGCATTCGCCGGGCTTAGAAGCTCACGGCAACCTTCACGCCACCGAAGAACTGGTCGCGCTGCGGAGCCACTGGTGCACCGAGGTTGAACTTGTTGTTCAGCGGGTTGCCATCGACGCCTGCAAGGGCGGAACCCTGGAAGGAGTAGGCAAGGTAGGGCGAAATGGTCACGGTGTCCGAAGCCTTGACATTGACGGCGACGCTCAGGGTGGTGTGCTGGATCTGTCCTTCTTCGAAGGCATAGCCAAGGCGGGCACCGGTAACAAGATCGACGCACTCATGGAGCTTGAAGGTCTTGTCGAGGGCGAGCTCGCTGTAGCCATTGTTGTCGCCTTCCACATCCCAGTAGTAGGTCACGGCGCCGTTGATGCCCCAGATGAGCTCACGGCTGAGGCCGACATAGAGCTCAGCGAAGTCGTCGATCAGACGGACATCATTGCCGAGGATCTGCACGTCGGTGCCGAGGAACTGGTAACGGATGTAGCCAACGTAGGCGGTGGCGAATCCGAGGTCCTTGGAGGCTTCAGCGTAGATGTCGAGTTCATCGTAGCCATCTGGAAGCTGGACCGGACCGGCGTTGCCGACGTGACCATCCTGGATTGAGGCGTACCAGACGCCGCCGCTGAAGTCGATGCCGTTCCACGCGGTGGTGATATCGGCACCGGCCTCGACCATGTCCTGACCACGGTCAAAACCGCGGAAGATGTAGTCGGTGTTGTAGCCGAGGTGAAGTTGACCTTCGATTTCTGCCGAGGCATTGCCGGCCACAAGGGCGGAGGCAGCGGCCAGGGCGCCAATGGTTTTGCTGTAGTTGCGAATCATGGTTTCTGTGTTTGGTTGCTGCTGCCTTTCCTTACCGGACCGTGTGACGGCTTGGGGGAAAAGCATGACAAGCTCGAAATCCCGCTTGCTGGAAGCCTGCGAGAACGAACCTTTCGGAAAAGTTTCTAACTTTGCTTAAGGGTTTTGTCCAGCAGGGATTCAGCAGCGGTCAGTCTGCTCGCTTGGGGATTAGAGAGCGCGGCGGATTCTTGGCAAGAATGAAACGGAGGTTTTCCGACGGAAAGTGGGTTCCGCGGTCAATTGGTGAGGTCGGAAGCCAGAGGAATTTGATATTGGCACGGTGCTTGCTTTTGGGTGCATGCCGCTGCGTGGCCATGGAAGCCCGCGGTCAATGGCGAACCATCCGACCCAACCTGACCATCATGATTCGAACACACTTCCGAAAATTGTCGGCAGTCCTGGCCGCTGCGATTGCGCTCGCGGCCATCCCACTGGCCAACTCCGCTTACGCCCAGGAAACCCCAGCTCCCGCACCGGCTGTGGAAGCGCCAGCTGAGCCGGCTGCGGCTCCAGCCGAGCCTTCACCTGCCGACGTGGCAAAGGACACGCTGGCGTACTTCAACAACGTGGCGCCCACAGGCCCGCTGACGGGGCTCCCTGGTCCGGGTCACAACGGGTTTCTCATGGTCTGTGCGGCATTGGTTCTTTTCATGACGCTGCCCGGTCTCGCTCTCTTCTATGGTGGCTTGGTTCGTCACAAAAACGTCCTCTCCGTCATGGCCCAGTGTTTGGGCCTTGCAGGGATGGTGTCGATCATGTGGTACCTCTTCGGCTACTCGATGGTCTTCGGCGAGCACCCTGCTGAGGGCGCTCCGACCTGGGCAGGTGTTTTCGGTGACTTTGGGAAATACGCGTTTCTCAAGGACGTCGGAGGCGCACCCAACGTCAACTACACTGCTTGGCCTTCCCACAGCACATTCGCCATGTATCAGCTGATGTTCGCGATCATCACGCCAGCACTGATCGTCGGTGCCATCGCCGAGAGAATGAAGTTCGCCGCCATCATGGCCTTCTGTGCGATCTGGATGGTTGCGGTTTATTTCCCAATGGCCCACATGGTCTGGGGCTTCGACGGTCTGTTCAATGGCGTTTGGAATGGCGGCGCAAAGATCCCAAGCATCGACTTTGCTGGCGGAACCGTGGTTCACATGACCTCAGGTTGGTCCGCCCTGGTCCTCTGCCTTCTCCTCGGAAAGCGTCGCGGTTTCGGCAAGGTCCCGATGCAGCCTCACAGCCTTGTTCTTTGCATGGTCGGCACCGGAATGCTCTGGGTCGGCTGGTATGGATTCAACGCCGGCTCGGCGCTTGCCGCTGACGGATTGGCTTCCCAAGCCTTCATGACCACCACTCTTGCCGCAGCAGTTGCCGCTTTCACCTGGGGCCTTATCGAGAGGCTCTTCAAGGGCAAGGTCAGCGTTCTTGGTCTCTGCTCGGGTGCCGTGGCCGGTCTCGTGGTGATCACTCCCGGCGCAGGATTCGTGACTGCCAGCTCAGCGGTCATCATGGGTGTGCTCGCAGCCGTGGTTCCTTACTTCTTCTGCACGGTCGTGAAATCGAAGCTCGGTTACGATGACTCTCTCGACACCTTCGGTATCCACGGTGTTGGCGGCACGCTTGGCGCGATCCTCACGGCCGTCTTCGCCAACTGCAAAGTCAATCCAAACCTGGTGAGCGACGCCTACGCCAAGGTGAACGGCATGCAAGCCATGTTCAATCTCGAAACCGGCAAGGCATCCAGTGCACTACTGGTGAACCATGTCAAAGTGGTGATCATCACAATCGTTCTTTCGACGGTTGCCACCGCAATCATCGGTCTTGTGGTCAAGCTTGTCATCGGTCTCCGTCCTACCGAGGAAGTCGAAGAGTCCGGCCTTGACCTTGCCGAGCACGGCGAAGGCGGCTACGAACACTGATCTTCAGACTGCTCTCATCCTACCCCAAGGGCGGCCAGCGAAAGCGGGCCGCCCTTTTCGTTTGCATCGGATGTCGGTTCCCGCTCCCGTCATCACCGTGCGACCGCTCACCCGCATCCTCACCGTCGCCCTCGTCCTCGTCCTGGTTTCGGCTTTCGCCGCTTGGTCGTGGTTCCGACCCTACGAGTGGCAATCGGATCCGGCCGCGCGCTTCAAGATCAAGCAGGTCCGCGTGATCCGGGATCACTCGAACTTCTGGGTCGATGTTTCCCTCAAGGGAGCCAATCACGACCTCGAAAAGCGGGTTCACCTCGAAAGTGCCGATGGACGTCTTTTGGAACCGGCTGATACCGGTCTGTCCGGTGAGGATGGAAAGGGCATCACCGACCTGTGGTTCCGCTTCTGGCTGGATGCCCGCGACTTCAACGGACCCTTGAAGCTGAGGCTGAATGACGGTAGCCTGACAGTCCGATCCGGATCCGGAGCGCCTGTCATGGAATCGGGCGAAAGCAAGGTTCTCAACTCCAATTCCTGGTGACGGATGCCCTGGCTGCTTGTCGACAACTCGAACACCCGCACGAAGTTCGCCCTGGGCGATGACTCCGGGCTACTCGAATGGCGTGGCGTGATCCCGACGCCTGATGTGACGGAAGAATCGCTCT
>JAIYDT010000246.1 GCA_027487355.1 Verrucomicrobiaceae bacterium | reverse complement strand
GCAGGCTGGAAACGAAGCATGGGCGGCTGAAATCCATGCCCGTCACACCTATCGCATGCACTCGCTCAGTGAGTTCATGAAGACGCTCCTCCAACGTTTTACCCGCTGGTTCAATCGGGCGCACGAACGCAGCGGCACGCTTTGGGAACAGCGTTACAAGAGCGTCATCGTCGAAAGCGGGATCGCCGCAAGAACGATGGCGGCTTACATCGACCTCAATCCTGTTAGAGCGGGGATGGTCAATGACCCTGCCGACTACCGCTGGAGTAGCTATGGCGAAGCCATTGGCGGCGGCAACAAAGGCAACGGCAAGAAAGCGCGAGAAGGCCTTGTTCGAGCCTGCCTCAGCCATCATGGCGTCGGTTTCCAGAGTGAGAAATGGCAGGACGCGGCGAAGATTTACCGCAAGATGATTGGCATTGCGCTCCAGCGCAAGGGTGGCGAGGCCGATCTAACAGCCGCGAAGCAGGTGCTCAAAGCCAAGGTCATATGCCAAGTCGAAACCACCCCTCAAGACAACGGCACTGTTCTTCCTGAACTGGGCATGGCGGCGATGCTGCGGTGTCGGGTGAGATACTTCACCGACGGCGCGGTCATCGGCAGCAAGGCCTTCGTCAACGAAGCCTTCATCGCCTCGCGCGAGCGCTTCAGCCCGCGCCGCAAGGACGGAGCGAGGAAGATGAAAGGCACTGGAGCCCCTGCCAACGGCCTTCTCTGGACCTTGAGGGATCTGCGGGTGGGGCTAACCTGAGCCGGATCGGTGATGGCGACGGAGCAATTTCCATCAGCCGCCGAGTTCCGATGTTTTTGACACGCGAGGCCCCAATCTTCCGGTCGATTGTAGCCTGTTCGTCACGAGCGGTTCATGCCCTTTGAAGATCCCCTCTGAATCCCCATTTCCAGAGTTGCGGGATCGGTCCGGACTTCTAGTCTGCGCGCGTGTCGAGTGTGGCCCGCAGTTCCCGAATCCCCTTGTTTCAAGGGTTCTGGGTCATGTTTTTCCTGCTGGGCATGGCCCCCGGGTTCTGGGCGTCCGCCTTGACCAACATCCTCACGGCCAAGCACCTTGAAGAATGGGTGACCCTGGCCTTTCTGGTCGGGCCGGTGACGGCGATCATTTCCCCGCTCATCGTTGGGGCCTTGGCGGACCAACGCGTGCGGGCTGAACGCCTGCTGGCATGGATTTCCATCGGTGGCTCGATCCTGCTCTATGGCGCGTTCTGGACCTTGGAACATGATTGGAATCCCTGGTGGTTCATCTCTCTGCTGGCGGCGAATTCCCTGCTATCCGGTCCGATGTGGGGGCTTTGTACCACCGTGGCCCTTGCCCATCTCGATTCACCTCAGAGGAAGTTTCCGCTGGCCCGCCTGGGCGGCACCATCGGCTGGATGGCGGCAGGGCTGATCACCAGCCACGTGCTGCATGCCGATCGCTCGGCCATTGCAGGCTATGCCTCGGTGGTGCCGCGGGTGTTGCTGGGACTGCTGGCCTTTGCACTGCCCGCAACCCATCCCACCGGCACTGGTCGCTCTTGGCTGAGCCTCCTGGGCATCGATGCCTTCGCTTTGTTGAAAGAGCGCGACCACCTCGTGTTCTTTGTGGTCACCGGGCTACTCTCCATTCCGCTCGCCGCGTTTTACATGTTCGTGCCGCGGCATCTGGAAGCCCTCGGCGACTTTCAAGCCTCGGCCACGATGACCTTCGCCCAGTGGCCGGAAGTGCTGGCCATGCTGACCATCGGCGCGGTGATGACGCGTTGGCGGATCAAGACCGTGCTGACGGCGTCGCTGGTGATCCACGTGCTCCGCTTCGTGTCGTTCACGCTGGCTGGCATCACCGATGAAAAACTGTGGCTGATGCCCGGAGTGGTGCTGCATGGCATCGGCTACACCTTTTACTTCATCACCGCCCAGATCTTCCTGGATCGACGCGTGCCACAAGGCCTGCGTGGCCAGGCTCAAGGTCTGCTTACTCTCGTTTCAGGCGGTCTGGGCAGTTCGATCGGCATCCTGCTTTCGGGCCATCTCTATGACCTCACCGTGGTTCACCAGGCAGGAGGCTGGGCCACCTTTTGGTCAGTCCAGACCTCGATCCTCGTGCTCTGCCTCGGGATCTTCGTCCTATTCTACAAGGGGCGCGAACGCGAGGTTTGATCGATTCCAGTCGTGGCTCAGGGCAAAGCCCACTCCGCTTTCCTGGCCTGATACTCGGCCAAGGGCAGCAGCACATAGACCGGGCGCTTGGCGGGATCGATGTTGGCGATCATCCAACGCAGCCTTTCTTCAGGCATCGTGGTGCAGCCCGCGCTCGGCCGGCCTCCCTCCGCCCGCCAGATATGGAAAAAGATCGCACTGCCGGCATTCGGAACGGCTTTCGGCGGAGCATTGTGGGCGATGAAGAGCTTCAGCTTGTGGGCCGGATCGTTCTGCTTCATCTGCTGCTTCTTCTCCCAATCGGTGGCGGGATCATGATCGATCACCACATTGCGGTTGTAGCTTGGGGACGAGGAGTCCTCGACCCAGAGGTCGCGCGGTGTGACCTGCCGATAAAACTGCGCCGGATTCTTGCGGATCGAGGCCTCATAGCCCCAGGCCCCGCCGATGGAAAACACGCCCGCAGGAGCGCGATTGTCACCTTCGCGTTTGGTGGTGGCTCCCTTGGGCACCGGGCTCATGCCGCGGCCCCAGACGAGGCCGTTCTTTCCCAGCCGACCGCTCCAGGAAGCTCCGACCTGCTGCCAGTTGCCACCCGCTTTCTGATAAAGGGCCAGGGTGACGTTGGAGCTGTTCCAGTCCTTCGCCGTTCCGACCACGCATTGTGTCGAGCTGTCCGGCAAGCGGAACGCCAGGGCCGGAGTGGCGAAAAGCAGCAGGCTGGAGAAAATCTTGGAAAGTGCACTCACGACGTGACCAAAGCGCGAATGGCCCTCGACTTCCAGTTTCATTTCGGGACGGATTCCTGGCCTTTTCCGCGGGGGCCAAGTTGCCGAACCTTCTCCGACCGGCCGGCATTTGATCCGATATCGGCAGATCGACCTGGGATCGGACAAAACCTTCGGAGATCAGTGATTCTTCCCCTTGGAGCAGCGCACCCGGTGGGAGTTCGCCATATTCAAACAACCAATCCAGCGAAGACTCCCGGCAGTTCACTTCAACTGCAACATCACCGCCCGGTGATCGGAAGCCTTGTCCCATTCGGGCTCATCGAGGATTCTCGAGGCGTCGAAATTGACTTCGGCCTTCAGAGGTTGGCTGACCAGAATCCAATCGAAGCGGGAATACACATCCTCCCTCTCCCAGAAGTGGGTCCAGTATTCTCCCCGGCGATCCTTGAGCGGCAAGGGTGTCATGTAGTGGGGATGGTTGTAGTTACCCTGGATCAGCTTGATCGCGGGGCTGGCACGGGTGTCGTTGAAATCCCCGTAGGCGACCAGCTTGGTGGCGGGATCGGCGGTGAGGATCGTGTCGATGTGGTCGCGCAGCAGATGGGCCTCATTGAGCCGCATCGCCGCTTGGTCGCCGTTTTCAACCTCACGCTTCGACTTAAGATGAACGCCAAGGAAGCGATACTCACTGCCGTTGGCGGTGACGGTGGCATCGAGGACACCGCGCTGAATCGAGAAGGTTTGGCCCTCCAGGGAGTAATCGGACTTGGCGATGGTGCCGGTCTTGCTGATCGGAAATCGGCTCAGCAGGGCCAAATGACGGGTCGGATCAGCTCCACCGATGTAGTGGAGATTGGGCAAATCCACTCCGGCCGACTTGAGTCGTGTCTGGAGATCCAGAATGTCCTCTTTCTGGCCGATTTCACACAGCCCGAGCACGTCGGGCTTGAGGCGGGAAAGGATGGCAATCACCGCGAGCTTCTGGTCGTCCGGCTTGTTGGCTCCCTTGACATTCTTGCCATCGACGTAGCGGTCCATCGTCAGCCAGTTCTCGACATTGTAGCCGATGAAGCGCAGCGAGCCGGCGACTTCTGAATCGGTCGAGGAGACCTCGATCGGCTTGGGGGCGGAAACGGGCTTCTGATCGGCGGGCTTGGCCTCAGGTGTCGCAACACCTGCAGGCGCAGCAGGAGAGGGCGCAGTTCCGGGCGTGTCCCAGTCAGCGGTCGACTTCCGATTGCAGCCCCCGAGCAGGAGGAAGGCGGACGCAAAAAAGATCGCACCGCGTTTCAACGGAGCGATCTTGCTGGAGGAAGACTGAGCAGTCATCTCAGACATCGCGAGGCTCCTTGCCGGGGGCTTCCTTGACGCGGGATTCTTCTTCACCGCGGGTGATCTCGCGTTCGAAATCATCACGGGCCTTTTTGAACTCGCCCATGCTCTTGCCCACGCCACGCGCGAGTTCGGGAAGCTTCTTGGCGCCGAACAGGAGAAGGATGACCACGAAGATCAGAACGAGTTCAGGAGTGCCGAGACTTCCAAGGAAGGCAATGGGAGAGTTCATAGGGGGTAGATTAAGCCGGGCGACCGGAGGTGCAATGCCCAATTACGGGTTGTTTTGGGGCAATCCATCAGTTGCTTTCACAAGCTCAAGTGGAAGCGAGAATCATCGCGTTTTTCGTTTACCCGATTTTGTCTTTCCCAGCAAATCACCTGCGTGTCCCTGCCTGTTTTCGAAATCGAAGCCGCCCTCGTGAACGCGGTCTGCGCTCCGCATCGTGCGCGCCTGCTCCTGAAGGCCCCCACGGGTTCCGGAAAATCGACGTCCGTGCCCGGGATGATCGCCGATGCCGGGATCCAGGGCATGATCGTGGTGATCGAGCCCCGACGCATGGCTGCGCGACTGCTGGCCGGATGGGTGGCGAAACAACGCGGCACCCCGATCGGCGATGGCGTCGGCTACTCGGTGCGCTTCGACAGCCGCTACCGACGCGACACGAAGATCGTTTACGTGACCGACGGCGTCTTCCAACGCTGGCTCCAGGACGATCCGCAGCTCTCCGGTGTCGGCGCGGTGGTGTTCGATGAATTCCATGAAAGACGTCTCGCGGTGGATGTCGCCCTGGCACGCTGCCTTGATCTTCAGGACGGGCCGCGTGCCGACCTGAAGGTGCTGGTGATGTCCGCCACGCTCGAAACGGCGGGCTTGGCCGACTACCTCGCCCCGGCCGAGACTCTCGAAGCTGGCGGACGGACCTTTCCCGTGGAAATCGAGTGGCGGCCGGAAAAGATTGCCCAGCACGACCGTCGCGGCGGCCCACCCCGCGAAACCCCGGTCTGGGAACGCATGGCGGCGGTGTGTCGCGAGGCCATGGCGATGCCGGACCCCGGGAGCATCCTGATGTTCCTGCCGGGAACGCATGAGATCCGGAAAACGATCGAGCTGTTAGAAGCCGGTTCGATGGCTCGGGGTTGGGACGTGTTTCCACTCTACAGCAGCCTGCCACCTGCCGCGCAGGAGGCTGCAATCTCTCCCGGCCCGAAGCCGAAAATCATCGTCGCCACCAACGTCGCGGAAACCTCGCTGACCATCGATGGTGTGCGGACGGTCATTGACTCCGGACTGGCCCGCCTGGCCTCCTTCGATCCTCGCCGTGGCATCGACACCCTCCACATTCGGAAGATTTCCCGCGCCTCCGCCGAGCAGCGGGCGGGTCGTGCTGGTCGAACGGCACCGGGGCGCTGCTTCCGCTTGTGGAGCTCCGCCGAGCATGCGCGACGTGAGGGCTTCGAGGCTCCCGAGGTCCGGCGTGTGGACCTTGCCGAATGCGTGCTTCTGCTGAAAGCGGCGGGCGTGAATGAGATCCGGAAGTTTCGCTGGCTGGATGCGCCGCTGGAGGAATCGCTGCAACGCGCCGAACGACTGCTGCATGATCTTGGCGCGCTCGATGCCCTTGGCGATCTAACAGACGAGGGCCGGAAAATGGCGTCGCTGCCTCTGGAGCCGCGCTTTTCCCGACTCATGCTGGCCGGTCACGAGCACGGCTGCGTGGCGGAGACGGCCTTCATCGCTGCCGCCGTGCAGGGCGAGGGGATCTTCAGTGGCAAGCCCGGCAGCGTGGGCCGGAAGGACTTCATCTTCGCGGACGACGGCAGCGATTTCGCCGGAGAATACCGCGCCTTCGAGTCAGCCGAGGCGATGCAGTTCGATCCGCGCCGTTGCAGCCAGTTGGGGGTTCATGGACGTGGGGCCCGCGAAGTGGCACAGGGACTCGATCGACTTGAGACACTGGCGAAACGGGCTGGCTGGGCCTGGACCGCGATCGATTTCAAGGCCCGTCGCGAGCAGGTGGCGAAGGCGATGCTGGCCTCTTTCAGCGACCGACTCGGCATCCGGCTGGGGCAGGGGACCCTGGCCTGTCGCGTGGTCGGCGGTCGCAAGGGCAAGCTCGACGACGATTCCTGCGTGAAGAGCGCCCCGGCCTTCGTCGCGGCAGAGATCACCGAGGTCGAGGCCCGCGAGGTGATCGTTCATCTGCGACGCGCCACCGGGATCGATCCCGAGTGGCTGCTCGAGTTGTTCCCGGAAGATTTCACCATTACCGATGGCGCGAGCTACGATGAATCCCGTAGACGCGTCGTCGCGAGAAAGGAGACCCGTTTCCGCGACCTCGTCATCGAGTCGAAGGAAAGCGATCACGGGGTGAACCTCGATGCCGCCGCCGAGATCCTCGCGGCGCGGGTGTTGTCCGGCGAGCTCATTCTGAAGAGCTGGGACGCGCAGGTCGACCAATGGACAGCGCGCTTGGATGGACTCAGCAAATGGATGCCGGAAATGGGGCTTCCAGGCTGGGCCGAGGAAGACCGCATCGCTGCCGTCGCGCAGATCTGCCATGGCGCGGTGGCCTACAAGGACATCAAAGAGCGCAACGTCTGGCCGGTGCTGCGCGACTGGCTCAGCGGGCCGCAGCGTTCGGCGCTCGATTCCTATGCGCCGGAACGGATCACGCTTTCGAACGGCCAGTCGTGCAAGATCACCTACGAGATGGGAAAGGATCCGTGCATCGCCATTCGCGTGCAGCACCTCTTCGGCGTCTGGGAAACCCCGACGATCGCCAGCGGTCGCGTGCCGCTCGTGGTCCACATCCTTACTCCCGGCCAGCGCCCTTGGCAGATGACCAAGGACCTGAATAGCTTCTGGGCCAGCGGCTACACGCAGATGAAAAAGGACGTTGCGGGACGGTATCCCAGGCACCCGTGGCCCGACGATCCGAAAGCGTGGGTGGCAGAGAAGAAGCACTAAATCCAAAGCACAAATTTCAAAACGGAAGAGGGGCGGAGTTCCGGGCTTTTGGTGGTTTGGGCATCTGTCTGCGCGTCACCCCGACTGCTGATGAAGCCTTCAATCGAGTCAGTGGCGACAAATCACCGGTTTTCTAACAGCGCCGGATCAGGGCAACCTGTTCAAATTCATTTTCCCCATTTTCTCTCAAGAATCATCCACGAATCTCATGACCCTCCATCCCTCAGCCTTCGCCGCCCCAGGACGTTTCTGGCGTGGCAACCTGCACACCCATTCGGACCGGTCCGACGGTGTATTGACTCCGGAAGAGGTCTGCCGCCGCTACCGTGCCGAGGGCTATGATTTCCTGGCGCTGACGGACCATTTCGTGGGGCTCTACGACTATCCGATCGTCGATACGGTGCCGTTTCGGAACGAAGGGTTCACTACGATCCTCGGCGCGGAGTTGCATTCCGGGGCGATGGCGAATGGCGGGCTGTGGCACATTCTCGCCGTCGGATTGCCTGCCGACTTCCCTCGGCCCCACGCGCCGGATTTCCGGGTGCACGAGGGCCAGGAAAGCGGTGCGGCGATCGCGGCCCGGGCCGTGGCGGCTGGGGCCTTTGTGGCCATCGCGCATCCACAGTGGTCGGGCATGACGCTGGACGATGCACGCAGCATCACCGCTGCCCATGCGGTCGAAATCTACAACCATGGCTGCGCCGTGGGCTGTGACCGTCCCGACGGGGCCGCCATTGCCGATCTTCTGCTGGCGGAGGGGCGCGACCTTGCGCTGATTGCCACGGATGACGCCCATTTCACCGAGCCCGACCATTTTGGTGGATGGGTGATGGTCAAGGCCGAGACGAATACGCCCGAAGCGCTGCTCGCCGCCCTGAAGGCCCGGGCGTTCTACAGTTCGCAAGGCCCTGAAATCCATGATCTGCTCTTTACCGAGACGGAGGTGATCGTGGACAGCTCGGCCGTAGCAACCGTCATCGTGCAGGGGGCCGGAAGCTCGGCGGTGGCAAAGCATGGCCAGTCGATGACCCGCACAGTGATCCCGCTGGCGCGATTCACCAAGTCGCGCTTTCTGCGGGTGACAGTGCTCGATGCGGCGGGTAGACGTGCCTGGTCCAATCCGGTATTGCGCTGATCACCGGCGAGTAAGGACACCCAGATTCGTCACGTCACCCACTCAGATGAAGAAAGGCCTCGCCGGTTGTGGTCCAGCGCCTCCCAGTCTGGACCATCCGGAGGTTTGGATGGCGGAGAAGAAGCACCAAGTGCAAAGCATCAAATTCAAAACGGAAGAAAGTCTGGTTTTGTGATATAGTTTGGATTTTGTTAGGCCTGTTTATGATATTCTATTTTAAATTTTTCAGTTTTCAGCATAAAGACACAAATACTTGGCTGCAGCCGATAACGCCTGGGAAAAGTAACCCAAATCCAAATCCAACAAAAATAACCAATAACCAACAACAAATAACACCTAACTATTACCCCCGCCCCTGATCCCAAACGCTTCAACCGATACCAGCCCAGAGCAACGCCATCGGAAAAGAAACCAGAATGCACTGAGCCCTGAGGGGGGGATCTAAGAGGTGCGTTGTGAATGCTCGTTCTTCTCCTTCTTGCTTTATGGCGGAGACCTCTCGGGCGATGGAAGGACCATCCCATCTCTGCTTCATCGAAGGGACAACTGAGTCTCGAACCTTGATCAACCCTGATCTCTTTTTCCTTCCCGGCTCCCTGATGACGGCTAGATTGGTGTGATTCATGCACCCACATTCCCTGACTCGCCGCACGTTTCTCGGTCTTGCCGGAGCGACGCTCGCCGCGCCCCATATCGCGCGCAGCGCCGAAACTTCACCCGTCCTCGGCTCCGGCGATTTCCGCTATCGCGTCGTGCCGGGCTGGGGGCAACTCGGTGCGGGCACGCCCGTTGCCAATTGCCACGGGATCGTGTGCGATCGCGCGGGAAACCTCATTCTCTTCACCGACCACGTCTCCAACAATGTGATTGTGTATGACACCGCCGGTCGCCTCGTTCACAAGTGGGGCACGACCTTTCCCGGCGCACACGGACTCTCGCTTGTTGTCGAGGGCGGCCGCGAGGTCCTTTACCTCACGGATCTCGTGCGCAGCCGGGTGTTCAAGGCCACGACCTCGGGCGAGATCCTCGACGAGTGGGGCTGGCCTGAGTCGACGGGCAAATACACCAAGGAGGCCGACTACAAGCCGTCATGGACGCTGCACCTCCCCGACGGCGGCTTCTTCATCCTCGATGGATACGGGCGCGACTACATCGCCCGCCACGGCGCGGACGGAAAATTTCAGAAACTCTTTGGCGGTGCCGAGGGAGGGATCGTCCACTGGGGTCCTCATGGCGGCATGGTCGATGCGCGCGCGGGCAGCGATCCGACCCTGCTCATTGCAATGAGCGATCAGCAGCACCTCCTGCGCCTCGACCTCGATGGAAAGAAACTCGCGCAGACCGATCTTCCGGGCGGCAACCCGCGCCAGATTCGGCGTGTAGGAGATCATTACTTCGTCGCCCATCTCGCAGACAACTGGCCGAACGACCGCGCGAGCCGTGGGTTCGTTTCTGTGCTCGATGCGAACCTTCGTGTCGTCGCTAACATCGCCGGCACCGCCCCCGAATACGGCGACGACGGCCGGCTCCGGCAGATGCACAGCGTCGGCGAGACCTTCCTTCATCCGCACGACCTCTGCGTTGATCGCGAGGGCAGCCTCTATGTCGCGCAGTTTGCCTCAGGGAATACTTACCCGGTGAAGCTGGAGCGGGTGTGAGATATTTCAAGTAGATAAAAAATCCGGCATGCAAAAAGATACACCTTCAGATAGCACCCCTTTCTTGATCGAGTTCATCCAAATGCCAAGTGTTTCATCCTGCCTCGAAATGCAAACCATCGGGAGCCGTTCGACGGTCATGCCGATAGAGTGCGACCATGATTAGGAACAAAAAGGTTGGAGTCCTTGCAGGCTTGATTGCGCCAATTTCCCTTCTTTTTGCTCCAATCTGGAGGATTCATGATGTGACCTTTGTTGCAATTCCGACTGATCCAGTCGTCGATGCGTGGGCGTTCGGCAAATGGAACGAAACCTGTTTTTCCGCAGAGAGCGCGGAGCCATATTGTCTCGTTTTGGTAACCCATAATCCAGGAAGATTGGATTTACATGTCACATCGGAGGGCGGGGCGCCGATCAAACATTCATTGGTATCCGGGGAAAGGCGCGAAGAAGGAGAGTTTGCTTATGTGTTAAATGATATAAATTGGGTAAAAGGTAACAGCAAGATAACCGTCGAGGCGTTTCAAAATGAAATTTGCATCTTGAAGGTGGATTTGATAAAAAGGGCTAAATTGTCGAGGCTTAATCCAATCGAACACTTTATCTCTGGGTTTTAATGGGTCTTCGTGCAAAAGTGCACGGCTCTGGTTTCTTGCCTTTTGGCGGTTCTGATCGCTCCCAGCGCATCACCCGATGTCTGTTGAAGCCTTCCAGCGGCACTGACCCTTGGGAAGTTTGCTCGCTTGGAATTTCCCCCGCCGTAGGGATTTCAGTGGGGCGATAGCCTTTGAAATGATCGCGCCTCAATTAGTTCCTTCCTTTTCATCCGCCCGCAACAGTCAAGCCACGACCCTTTTGATGGATGTCCGAGCCCATGCGCATGGTTCGCCTCATGCTGAAATTCCTTACGCCCCTTTTCTTGATTGGCGATATGTTTTCGTGGTTTTTGTGACTTTAATGGGTTTCCATTTTCCTCTCAAGGTTCAGAACAACCCAGATGATCGACGGCTTCAGGCTCGACCTCGTCTACATCGTGGTCCCCGGGCAAGGAGCCGCGCGGGCTGCCGCGCCGCAGGTGCTCCTGAGCCGCTGAATCCTGATCCTATGGCTGGTTCAGGACAGAAAAATCGAATCTGGCTTTCGCAATTGCTGATTGCTGGCGGCTTCGGGCGGTCCTTTTTGGGGAGG
>JAIYDT010000375.1 GCA_027487355.1 Verrucomicrobiaceae bacterium | reverse complement strand
TCAGGGACCACCTCGGTTTATCGTGGGGTGCCCTCGACGAATGCCTATTTCGGCGGCATCCACGATGCCATCGTCAACCGGAACTTCGAGATGGCCCGGTTCCTCATTGATCGCGGCTGCAGGATCGAGGCACCCAGCAACCTTTCCAATGTCGAGCCGCTGACTCCCGCCGTGATTGCGGCCATCGAGGGCGGCGAGTTGTGCGATCCGCTGGTGGATGCCTTGGTGGCGAGGGGCGCGACTTGGGTGCGTCGTCGCTTCCAACTCGATCCATCGATGCTGGAAGTGGAGCCGTGGGATGGCCTGACTGCGGCGGCCAGGCAGGGAAACCTGAAGCGGGTGAAGCAGTTCATGCCGCTTGCATCCACCCTGTCGGCTCCTTACCGCAGTTTCCTTCTGCGATATGCCCAGAACAGCCGAAGCAAGGAGGTGCTGGAGTTCGTCAAGGTGAGTCTCGGACCGCCGTTCAGGTCCGAAGCAGGCATTCCAAAAGGGTTTGAGGATCCGGATGCTCTGCCTGCGACAGTCGAGCCGGTCATGATTCCCCGCCGTTCGCCGAAGCCTGCCTTGAAGGCTCCGAAAGATCCAGTGGTGATCGCAGTGCTTTCATCTCCGGGAGCGGAGAATGCAGGCACTTCGCTCTCCTCATTGCTTTCCACGTTGCCGGGCTGGACGGTGGTGGACCGTGAGTTGGTCAGGGCCGCGCTTCAGGAGAAGAGCTTTTCCTCTCCATGGGAAGGAGGAGGCAAGGACTTTGGTGCGATGGGCGACCGTCTGGCTGCAGACACCTTGCTATTGGTCAGCAAGTCTGCGGGAAGCGGAGCAGCCTGGCTGAGGATCGAGGTGGTCGATGTGCGGACGGGATTGTCACTGCGTCGCTTCCGGGTCCCGGCGGACAAGTTTGATCCCAAGAGCTTCTCGGATGACATCGCGGCCGAGGTGGTTTCGGCTCGTGAACGTTTCGAATCGAACGGAGGCCGGATCGCCGCGATCAGCGTGCTTGAGATCGCGGGACGGCCAGGAGCCGGGCCATCGTCGTCCTTGTCATCGCTGGTGCGCCTTGGACTTCGCGAGGAGATTGATTCCACGCCCGGAGCGGTTTCGATCGAGCGCGATCAGATGCAGCCTTTGATCGAGGAAAAGACGCTGGCGGGTCAGGATTCGATGTGGTCTTCGGCGTGGTCGCTTCAAGGCGGTGTCGAGTCGCTCCAGAACAATCGATTCCGCATTGAACTTCGCGCAGTCGATTTGCAGTCGGGAAAATCCCTGGATGTTTCTGCCGAAGCTGCGGATCCGGGAGCACTCGCGCATGAGGTTTGGCAGAAGTTCATCAAGGCCAGCGGGGTGCTTTCGTCGTCTGCTTCTTCCTCGACGGAATCGGCCCAGCGGGAGGCGTCGCAGCTCATCAAGGAAGCCGAATGGCTGATGCAATCGGATCGTTTTGCCGAAGCCGTCCAGGCCGTGGACGCGGCCTATCTGTTGAGAGGCAGCGCGAAGGAGCTGATTCCAATGAGGATTCGCACCAAGACACTCAGTCTTCCGAATGCGTCGTGGGATCCGGCGAAGAAGACCTTTCTTTATCCGGAATCCAGCCAGCCGATGGTGGGCTTGAGGATGTTGTCGAAGATCTCCCAGTTCCAGGACCTGGCCAGCCTGCTTGAGCGGTCGTTGATCGAGGTGCCTGAGATTCTGAAGGGGGACAAGGGAAACGCTTCAAATCCTCAGGAAAGATATGCCTATTTCGGGACCTGGGTGGCGCTCCAACGTTTGGTGACCTATCGGTTGAGCCTTCCGGAACTTGAATTGTCCGCCGAAGAGTCGATGGCGATCCGTGATCTGGATGGCACACTGGATCGGGTGGAAGAGCGGCTGTTCACCCTGCTTTCGGGCTCCGAGAACGAGTCCGGTGCATTCCGCGCCCTGGTGCTCTGGCTGAAGGAAGTGGACCTCGGCAGGATCCCCTCGTTTCAAGCAAGGCTGAGCGGGTGGATGGAGCGGTTGTTGGCCGAATCGAAAGTGGAGGCACCGGGCTTTGCAGCCAGTTATGGCGATCTGCTATCGGGCCGATATTCCAGACAACGCAACAACGGCCCGCGCTTCATCCTTGCCGGAAAGTTCCTGCAGCTTCTCGAAAAGAGCAATCGGCCCTTCGACGGCATTTGGGCCAGCGAGATCAAGGTGATGCTCTCTCATGATCGGGGGCGTGCGGCCGCGATCCGGGAGTGGATTTCGAGGCGCGTGAAGTTGTCGGCAGAAGGAAAGAACCTGCCACCGCAATTTCTTCGTCCAGAGGAACTCAACCGCTGGTTGCCGATGAGGTTGAAGGCACCGTCTGCTCTGCCCTCCAGTCCGGATGCATTCCTACCCGAACTGGTGATCGCTCCCAAGGTCGTCCCCGAGTTCCTAACGGCTCATGATCTCTATTTCTCGTGGCGCAGCAGACGACAGGCTCTCGCGGCCGGATCGAAGGACTGGTTGGGAAATTTCATGAAGGCCTTTCCCAAATCCATCAATCGACGGTTCGAGGGTGTGGGGGATCTGGTGAGTCGCGATCAACTTTGGGCCAACTCGTATCGCGAGGTGGTCGATCCCCGTGGACTTCTGGACCTCGTCCACCGCACGGTGAGTCTTCCCGAAAAGGAGCTTGGCCTTCTTCGAAGCGGCATTGAGTCAGCGCCCGACCTTGCCCCGGATGTGGGCTTCTTTGGAGAGAAGCAATGGATTCCGGAGATCCGTTTCAAAAAGGAGGTCGAGGCCACGCGACGGGTGGCGCTGTTCACGGGGCCGAAGGGCAGCTCCACGGTGATCTCCCTCAACGGATTGGCGCGGGATGAAGCCAATGGGGATCTGTGGTTTGGAGGGCTCGCTGGGAAACTCGAATCCTACGAACTCTCGGCCTGGTCGGCGGATCGGAGTTTTCATCCATGGCTGGTCAGGCTCGCCCCGGATTCGGGCAGCTTGAGATCATTCGAGGCTCCCGCAACCACCGACTTCCGATCGCGCGACACCAGCCTGGCGGCGACCAAGGGCTTCTGCGTGATGTCGATCGTGGGAGAGCCGCTGATGGGAGCGCGAACCGATCAGGATCGAGTTCATCCGATAGGGGATGGATTGAAACTGAGTCGCATCCGATCAGGAATGGGGGCACCGAGGACCGTGGCCGCTCTCGATGGAGCCATTTATGCGCTGGCCGATGTCGGATCACCAGAGGCGATGAACGGTGAGGGTGGTGACGTGATTTGCAGGCTTCACAAGCTGCTTCCCGGTCAGGAGCCGGTGGTGATCGCCGAAGAGCGCAGGCTTCCGAATCTTTCTCCCCTGGATGATCCGAAGAATCGATTTCACGAATTGTCCGTCCGAAACTCCAAGCTCTTTCTCGACACCACCAAGGCGCGGACCCAAGCCAACGCGAACGGTCGATTCATGGCCTATAGCGAGCTCAATGCCGGAGCCTCGTATGACCCTCAATCGGGAAAATGGTCGGATGTTCTCGGCGAGGTGGAGGTCAAGAAGCAGGCGAAGGCGGAATTCGACGAGGCGTGGCGTCGGGAGCGGGGATATTTCGAGGGCAAGGGTGGACCTTTCATGACGTGGACCCTTTCGGATGGACGGGTGTTCGGCGTGGCTCGGTCTCATGTGCCCGGACAACTGGTCTTTCGTGGCAAGGGCGAGAAACCCGAGGAGAATCGGGACTTTTACGTTCCGATTTCCCTTCCGCTCGGCGACAGCCCGGCGCCTTATTTCCGGCTTAAGGTTTTCGATGGCAAGGGCAACGAGCGCAAGGAGCACAGCCAGCTCATCACCGCTGCCGAATTCATCAGGACCGCCTATGTCAGACCGCTGGTCCTCGGTCAGACGGAGGATGCCTTGATCGTGACCCTGCAATGTGGTGATTCGATCCCGCTGCCCAGTGTCTGGTATCTTCCCAAGGTGAAGCTGGAACAGGCCCTCCTCCAGGCTCCCTGAAGCAGGGGCTGCCGGATCGCGAATTTCCGAGGAACTGGCATGGAGGTTGGCCTGATCTCATCTTCTCGTTCCCGGCTTGCCAGAGGGCGTTTCGTGATTACGCTCCCGGCCCCGCATGAAAATCTGGCTCGACGGCGAATTGGTGGACAAGTCACAGGCGAAAATCTCCGTGTTCGATCACGGGGTCCTTTATGGTGACGGCGTCTTTGAAGGAATCCGCGCCTACAATGGCCGCGTCTTCCGTCTGGAGGAACACATCCGCCGGCTGTTCGACTCCGCCAAGGCGATCCTGCTGAACATTCCCTACACCCAGGAAGAGGTCATCCAGTTCACGGTCGACACCGTGGCGGCGAACGATCTCAAGGACGGCTACATTCGTCTCGTGGTGACCCGTGGGGACGGCGAGTTGGGCCTGAATCCCTACCTCTGCCCGAAGGCGAGCATGTTCATCATTGCCTCGACCATCAAACTCTACCCCGAGGAGCACTACACCAACGGACTCGCGCTGATCACCTGCTCGACCCGCCGCCCGGCTCCGGGCGCGATGATGCCGCAGGTGAAGTCGCTGAACTACCTCAACAACATCATGGCGAAGGTCGAGGCGATCCAGTCGAACGCCCTCGAAGCCATCATGCTCAACGAGCAGGGCTACGTGGCCGAGTGCACCGGCGACAACCTCTTCATCCTGAAAAACGGCGTGCTCATCACCCCGCTGATTTCGGACGGCGCGCTCGATGGCATCACGCGTTCGGTCATCCTCCAGCTCGCGGATCGCCTTGGCGTGCCGGTGAAGCAGCAGTCGATGACCCGCTATGACATCTTCGTTGCCGATGAATGCTTCCTGACCGGCACCGCCGCCGAAGTGATTCCGGTGATTTCACTGGACCGCCGCATCATCGGCGATGGCAAGCCCGGCCCGCAGACCCTGCGCTTCATCGAGGCCTTCCGCGAGGAGGCGAACAGCACCGGAACGCCGATTGTCTGAGCGGGCGGTTCCTTGACAGTTGTGGGATTGGGTGATGGGGTGATCTCCGATGAAGGGGATTTCCTCGACTCGACTCGTGTTGTTGGCGGCCATTGGACTGGCCGCAGCGACGGGCTATTGGTCCGGATCCATTCCCCGAAAGAAGGCCGCTGATGAAAATGAGCGTGTGATGTCCGCTCGGGCACGAGGCGAGGTCGTCGTGAATGCGCCTCGTTTGCCACCGGTCAACGTGGTCCGTGAAACGATCAAGGGTTCGCTTGATGATCGCGAGCAATGGCGCCAGGTCCGAGGGTTTACTGAGGACGAGGTCAAGGCGGCGATTGGGGAGCTGGGTAGTCC
>JAIYDT010000320.1 GCA_027487355.1 Verrucomicrobiaceae bacterium | reverse complement strand
GCGTTCGCGACGACGAGCGGCAGTCCCCACTTGTCCTTCTTGTCGGGGTGCAGCGAGATGCGGTTGTCCTCATAGGGCAGCCATTCGCCGAAGCCACCCATGTAGAGCGACCACGGGCCGAAAGAGGTGAACTCCTTCTTGAAGTCCTCGCCGAAGCCATCGATCTGCCGCGACCAGCCCTGACGCAGGCCGCCGCCCTGATAGCCGTAGCCGCGGAGATAGTCTTGGTTCGGCTTTTCTGTGTGGTTGCGGAATCGCGGGATGTAAAAGCCATTCGGACGTCGCCCGAAGGTGGTCTTGTCGGGATGGGTTTCGAGAATGCCGCCGGCCCCGACGCCGAGATGGTGGTCCATCAGGTAGCCGCCGAGCGAGCCGCTCTCGTCCATGCCATTGGGGAAGCGCTTCGACTTCGAGTTCATCAGGATCGAGGTCGAGGGAATGGTCGAGGCATTCAGGAAGATGATCTTCGCGAAAAACTCGGTGGTCTCCATCGTGAGTTCATCGATGATTTGGACGCCGACGGCCTTGTTCGTTTCATCGTCGAACAGGATCGAGTGGACGATCGAGTGCGGCCGCAGGGTCATCTTTCCCGTCAGCTCGGCGGCCCGCAGGGTGGCGGACTGACTGCTGAAATAGGCTCCGAACGGGCAGCCGCGCATGCAGAGATTGCGATACTGGCAGGAGGCACGACCGAGCTTGATCTGCTCCTCGGTGGGCGCAGTGAGATGGGCGGCGCGTCCCGGGATGACCTTTCGGCCGGACCATTTCCTTTCGACCGCGCTTTTCAGATCGAGTTCGACGGGGGTGAGTCCCATCGGAGGCTGGAAGATGCCGTCGGGCAGGATGTCGAGGCCTTCCTTCGAGCCGCTGATGCCGGCGAAGCGTTCGACATAGTCATACCAGGGGGCGAGGTCCTTGTAGCCGATCGGCCAGGGGATCGAGATGCCTTCCTTGGCATTGGCCTCGAAGTCGATCGGACTGAGCCGGTAGGATTGCTTTCCCCAGGTGATCGAGCGGCCGCCCTTGTGATAGCCGCGCATCCAGTCGAAGCGCTTTTCCTCAATGTAGGGATGCTCGAGATCGTTGACGAAGTACTGGCCGTGGCCGGGCTTCACGGTGTAGCCGGTGCGGTTCTGGACCTTCTGCTTCGCGAGCATGTCGCGCGAGGTCATGTTCTGGTGCTGAAGCTGCCAGGGCGCCGAGTTGGTGGTGGAGTAGCCGGCGATGTGTTCGACGTCGCGACCGCGTTCAAGCACCAGGGTCCTGAGGCCCTTCTCGGTAAGCTCCTTGGCGGCCCAGCCACCGGAGATGCCCGAGCCGACGACGATGGCATCGAAGGTGTGTTCGGCCTTGCCTTTGAGAGTGAGGTTCATGGGTGATGGCGGAAAGAGTTCAGATCGGGTAGGCCTTCTGGCCGGGTTTCAAGGGCATGGCGGGTTCCCAGCGGCCCGGGACGAGATGGAAATCGAAGGCTTTCGTCGCGCCCTCTTCGGAGCTGGCATAGGTGAACTTGGTGAGGTCCTTGAACTTCCGGATGAAGCTGCCCTGGCCGCCGTTTTCCTTCTTCGACTCCTGCTCCAGCGCGGTGAGCAGCTTGATGCGCTGCTCGGTGCTGAGCTCTGCGAATGGCTTTTGAAATGCCGTGGCCGAAAGGGATTCGATCGTGGCCAGACCCCCGGTGATCAGCTTCTGGTCCGCCTCGTTGAAACAGTCCTGAGCGATCAGCTCGATCCACCCAGGCACACCGGCATCGATCGCGCCCGGGGTATCGGTGCGCGGGATGATCGTTTCCGAGATCAGCTCGACGAGCTTGCGCTGAGGCTCGGAGAAGAACTTCAGCTTCGTCGCATCAAGCGGCGCGGCCATTTGCGCGAAGACGCTCTCGGGCAAGGCGAGCGAGCCGCCGAGCGAGAGTGCCATGACTTTCATCCATTCCCTGCGTTCCATGAGTGTTGGTGGGTTCAGTTCTTTTGGTCGAGGTTGGCCTGCATCTCGGCGTCGGTCGGCGTTTTCGAAACGATTCCTTCCGAGGGCACCTCGAGGCCGGAGATCCAGAGGATCGCGTTGAGCACCACGCGGCGGTGGTTGTCGTTCTGCCAGTTCCGGTGGAAATGTCCGCCGGTGAAGCCGAAGGAACGGCCCTTGCCCACCGATTCGGGACGATCAAAGGCCCACATCACGTGCTGGGGTTCCTTGTTCGCGACAGCGGCCCTCACTGTCGGATTCCCGGAGTGAGCGCCATCCGGGCGTGACATGGTTTCCGCAGGAGGGACGTCGGACAGGATCGGGGTGACCCCCTTCATCTGCTCCGGGAAGCGCATGTGGAAATACCACTCGTCGAGCATGCTGAAGTCCACCACGCCTCGGGCGATCGGATGTTCCGGCAGCTTGAAATGAGCGGTCCAGTGGGGGTTCACCGACCAGTTCGACTCGAAGTATCCACCCAGCAGGCTGACGAAGGTGTCACCCGGCTCGCCTTTCGGAATCTCCACCGCGTAGTGGATGCAGCCAAGGCCGACGCCCTCCTTGGCGAGACGCTTCAAGGAATCCAGATACTGGAGTGCCGGATGACCCCCTCCACCATCGGAGTAGATCACCACCGCCGCTGCACCTTTGAAAACCGACTCGTCCGCGGGCCAGCCGTTCTCAGTGACCACCGCCTGGACCGGGAGGCCGCTCTTGTTCAGATGATCGGAAAGCAGCAGGCTGCCGGCCCGGTGTTCGTGCTGGCCCGGAGGATGGCTTGGGCGACCGGCGACGAAGACGATCTTCTTTGCCGTCGCCTCAACGGCATCAGACTCAGCCACCAAACACGCACTCAGGGAAAAGACGAGGGAAAGAAGGGATCGGAAGGTTCTCATGCAACTTTTTGGAAGCTCCCCTACCCTACGTCCTACGATGCTCCGGACAATCGCGTTTTTCATCAGGTCGATCCCGCCCGAAATCCGGCATGGAAAAGGTCGGCGATTGACGCTAGGCTTCATTCCTTGAGTCTTGCACGCATCCTCCTTCCGCTGTTGCTGCTGGCCCCTCTTTCCCAGGGCGTCGGCTTCCGGCTTGCCACCTACAATGTCGGCGCCCACCTCGTGATCCCACCCGATGGAGGTCCCACCTACTTCGACTACGGCATCGGCAATCCCGGCGCGCCCGACCATGACAAGGTCCGCGACGTGCTGGCCCGCATCGATGCGGATGTCGTCACGCTTCAGGAAATCCACAGCACCGACGTCGCGGGCGCGCCGGACGACGTCGACGCCCTCGCCGCCAGCCTCGGGTATGGATACAGTTATGTGGCCCCGACCACGAACGCCTTCGACACCAGCCTGCGAGTGCTCTTCCTCTCGCGTTACCCCTTCGTCTCCACCGCCGCAGTGGGTTCGCCTCCCGGAGCCAAGGAAATCACCCGCCTTTTCCCGGTGGTCAAGGTGGACATCCCCGGAACCACGCGCGACCCAGTGATCCTCGGACTTCATTTGAAATCCGGCACCACGGCCCAGGAAAGATTCCGCCGCGCCGTGGAAATGAAGCGCGTGGTCGGCTATTTCGCCTCACAGGGCCTCACCAACGACGACAACTTCATCCTCCTCGGCGACTTCAACCCGTCCTCCACCAACCGAACCTTCACCGCCCTGCCGACCGATTTGCCAACCACCTTTTCCCTCGGCGCGGACCTCACTTTCCCCATCACCTACTCGACCAATCCGCTGACCTACTTCACCAGCAACGTCCCGACCAAGCTCAGCGCCCTCCAGCTCAATGGCTCTCCCAGCACCTACGACACCTCTCGTACCAATGGCCCCACCCTCGATTTGATCCTCGTCTCCTCCGCCATCGCCGGCCGTCCGCATGCCACCGAGGTTTACAACTCCACCTTTGACACCTCCAACAGCCTCGGGCTTCCCAAGAGCGGGTCTCCCCTCGCGGCCACCACCAGTGCCCTTGCCTCCGACCACTACGCGGTCTTCGCCGACCTCGAACTCGACCAGGATTATCCAAATCTAACAGCCTCCGCCTCCCCCTCCAGCCTTGCCGAGGGCTCGGCCACCTCCGCCAGCATCCAGGTCACCCTGCCTTCCGCCCTGACCTTCCCACTCACCGTCAGTGTCACGCCGGACGATCCCGCCGCGCTGACCTTGTCCGCCAGCAGCATCCTGATTCCGGCTGGATCGACCTCCGGCTTCATCACCGTCAACGCCGCACGCGACTACGTGGCCCAAGGCAGTCGCGCGGTCACCTTCACCCTCGAGGCGGTGGGGTATGACCCGGTCAATGCCGTGCTGCAGGTGATCGATGCCGATGCGCCCTACGCCTTCAACAGCCCAGGCCAGACGATTTCGGAAACCTTCACCAGCTTCGGCGGCACGCGCGATCCCTCGCCCTGGGTCACCTCCGGAGCCCCGTGGGTGGGTGCGGATGGCGGAAGCTCCGCAGCCTCCGGACTCCGCGCCTACGGAACATCCCCCGATGGCTCGATCGGCGTGCTTCTCAACAGCTCGCCCGTCATTTCCACGGCGGCCTTCACCAACGACAGTAACCTTCCTCTAACAGCCCTTCAGATCGACTTCACCGCCGAGCAATGGCGCGCGGTTTCCGCAGGAAGGCCCGAAACCCTGAAGGCCGAACTGGTGGTGAACGGCGTCGCGACCCTCATTCCTGCCCTCGATTTCACCGCTTCGACCCAGCTTCCCACGGGGGCCGTGGCCGGAGGCTCACCCGTCTCACGATCCGCCATCCTCACCGGGCTTTCGATTCCACCTGAAAGCACCTTCAGCCTCCGCTTCACCTTCGCGCCAGGGCCCAGCGGAATCACTTCGCCGGACGTCTTCATCAATGAATTCCATTATGACAACACTGGCGGCGACAGCGGCGAGTTCGTGGAAATCGCGGTGAGCTCGAAGTTCACCGGAGTTCCCGCCGACATCAGCCTGCTGCTCTACAACGGCGCGGATGGAGCGACTTATGGAAACGCCCATGCTCTGAGCACCTTCACCCAAGGCACGACCAGCGGCGGGCACACGTTCTATTCCAAGCT
>JAIYDT010000225.1 GCA_027487355.1 Verrucomicrobiaceae bacterium | reverse complement strand
TTCGGTGCGGAAAACCCGAAGGGCGAACTCGGCTTCTACATCCACTCCACCGGCGGCGGTGTCCCGCACCGCCTGAAGATCCGCAGCCCCTCCTTCTGCAATCTCTCCCTGATCTCGAAGCTCCTTCCCGGTCACATGGTCTCCGACATCCCGGCCATCCTCGGCTCCCTCGACTTCGTCATGGGCGAGTGCGACCGGTGAGCAGAAGCAGTAAATGGTAAATGGTGAATCGTAAATGGTAGTGGCCTCAGGCTGTTCACATTCTCGTCTTCCACCAATAACCACTAACCATTCACGAATAACCTCTTCCAATGTCTCACTCCAACGTCGCTGACCTCGTTGCCTCTCCGGAAACGCCCGGTTCGAAGTTTTTTCCGCCCTTCGCGGTCACGCCCGAACTGGAAGCGGAAGCCACGAAGCGCCTCGCTCAGTTTCCTGACAACCAGAAGCGCTCCGCCGTTTTGCCATTGCTGCATTACGTCCAGCATCACCACGGTTTCCTCTCCGCCGAAGCGATCGACTGGGTGGCCGGACGCCTCGGCATCGAGCCGATCAAGGTCGCCGAGGTCGTGACCTTTTACCCGGGCTTCCGCCAGTCGGCTCCGGGCAAGTTCCACTTCCGCGTCTGCCGCACGCTTTCCTGCGCGATGGGTGGTTCCTACGAGTTGATGGAGAAGATCTGCGAACTCACGGGGATCGATCGCAGTCATTCCGACTCCCATCACCACCCGATCGCCGTGTCGCCTTGCGGCACTTGGTCGGTCGAGTTCGCCGAGTGCCTCGCCTCCTGCGGGACAGCACCCGTTTGCATGGTGAACGATGATTTCCACGAGGGAGTCTCGGCCGAGAAGGCCTCTGGACTGCTCGAGCAGTATGGGAAGGCTTGATTTTTTCTTGCTGGGAGCCCTCGCTTACCACACTCATTACCTCATGAGTGAGAACAATTACCGCCTAACCCGCACCAGCATGGCTCTGGACAGCGGGACCCTCAATGCCCTCGGGGAATTGAGCAAGAAATGGGACACCTCGAAGGCCGAGGTGATCCGCCGTGCTGTCCGGGAACTCAAGCAACGCTCGGATCTCGAAAGTGCCGCCCCATCGCCCTTGGAGGCTTTGGACTGGCTGCAGGACGGCGGTGGCATGGTGGCTGAGGAGGCCGCCGAGTTCCGTGTGAACGTGGCTGCCGAACGTCAGGCCAAACGCTACTGGTGGGAATCGTGATCCATCTCGATACCAACATCCTGATCGATCTGGTCACCGCCCACTCGCCGCAGGTGGCGCTGATCCGCGGCTGGCTTCAACAGGGGGAGGTGCTCACCGCTTCGAGCGTCGCCTGGTCCGAGTTTCTCAACGGCCCCCACTCGCACGCCCAGAAGGACGCCGTGCGCGCGATCCTTCAAGGCGGGATCCGCCCCTTCGATGAAGATCAGGCGGAACTCGCCTCGCGTCTGTTCCATCTCACCGGGCGTCGCCGTGGTTCCCATGCCGACTGCATGATCGCCGCAGCGGCCCTGTTGAAACGCGAACCCGTCGCCACCCGCAACCTGATGGATTTCCACCGCTTCGTCCCCCACGGCCTCATCCTTGAGGGCATCCCGACCCAACCTTGAACTTTCCAAAATCGGGTTTTGCGAAGCCCGGATTCCTGAGCATACTCCGTCCGCCGCACCGATGATCACTTACTCCAAGCAGCCCGATCCCCGCGAATACCGTCTGATCTTCAAGAACGTCGATCGCGTCGGCTGGGACCCCTCCATCGAGACCTATCTTTCAGACGGCGGTTACGACCAGCTCCGCAAGGCGCTGACGATGGAACCGAAGGCGATCACCGAGGAAGTGAAGAAGTCCGGCCTCCGCGGTCGTGGCGGTGCAGGCTTCCCGACCGGCATGAAGTGGACCTTCATCCCGCCAAACAATACCAAGCCGGTCTATCTGATCTGCAATGGTGACGAGTCCGAACCGGGAACTTTCAAGGACCGCTACATCCTCCATCAGGATCCACATCAGCTCATTGAAGGCATGGTGATCTCATGCTTCGCCGTCGGAGCCCACACCGCCTACATTTACATCCGCGAGGAATTCCCAGCCGCCGCCGAGCTGGTCGAGAAGGCGCTGGATGAGGCACGCGCCAAAAATTTCCTCGGCAAGAACATCCTTGGCTCCGGATTCGACCTCGAGATCTACGTTCATCGTGGTGCCGGCGCCTACATCTGCGGCGAGGAAACCGGCCTCATCGAGTCCCTCGAAGGCAAGCGCCCCTACCCGCGCATCAAGCCACCGTATTTCCCGGCCGCCCTCGGCCTCTACATGGCTCCGACGATCGTCAACAACGTCGAGTCGCTCTGCCACGTGAAGCACATCATCGCCATGGGCGGTGATGAGTATGCGAAACTCGGCGTCGCCCGCAACACCGGCACCCGCATCCTTTGCGTTTCCGGAGATGTGAAAAAGCCCGGATATTTCGAAGTCGAGGTCGGCAAGGTGACCATGCGAGAACTCCTCTACGACATGTGCGGCGGACCGAAGGATGGTCGAGAGTTCAAGGCCGTTATCCCCGGCGGATCGTCCTCCAAAATCCTCCGCTGCGACGAGACCTACAAGCTCAAGCAGCCCGACGGCACCACCAAGGATCTCGGTTTCTGGGACATCCAGATGGACTTCGATACGCTCGCTGCCTGCGGTTCGATGGC
>JAIYDT010000431.1 GCA_027487355.1 Verrucomicrobiaceae bacterium | reverse complement strand
ACCGGTCCGATCCATCGCACCAGATCGGAAGGAATCTCGTTTCCCACATACACGCCAGCCAGGGCCCGATGTTCCTTGAGCGCTCTCAAGGCAGAGACCAGCGAAACCCGCGCCTCGCTGAGATGCCGGGGCTCGCGATCGAAATCCATCCCACCCGCCCATTTCAAGCCACCAAAGACCCACAGTCCGTGTTTCAGGGCCGCATCGAGCAGGGCCATCGTCGGCATTTCATACAGCCGGAGCGCCCGGAACCCCGCCGCCACGATCCGTGAGAAATCCTCCTCGAACGAATCCGGCCAGCCCCCAGGAAAGGGACCATACGTCACTGCCCGGAGATGGACACGATCCTCCCCGGCGCGGAAAAACTTTCCATCGGTCCGGAGGGCTTGCATCGGCGGAAAGGTAGGGTGGCGCACGCCATCGGGGCAAACCTTCACTTTGCCAGAAACCTCACGCGGAATCGTTTGATTCGCGGCTCTCCCGCGCCATAAACAGGCATGCGACAGGAACTGCTTCAAAATCCGGTGTTCAACATGGCGGCCACCCAGTTTGACCGCGTGGCCGACTTTCTCGACCTCAATGACGAATTGCGCGAGCGCTGCAAATGGCCGAAACGCCTCATCAGCGTGACCGTTCCGGTGAAACTCGACTCCGGCGAGGTGAAGGTCTTCTTCGCCCACCGGGTGCAGCACCATCTCACCCGTGGGCCGGTGAAAGGCGGACTGCGATACCATCCAGCGGTCGATCTCGGGGAGGTCGCCGCGCTGGCGATGTGGATGAACTGGAAATGCGCCCTCATGGACCTGCCCTACGGCGGAGGAAAGGGCGGCATCGCCTGTGATCCGCGCAGCATGAGCAACGGCGAACTCGAGCGGATGACCCGGCGCTTCACCATGGAAATCCTGCCTTTCATCGGCCCGGAGATCGACGTGATGGCTCCTGATATGGGAACCAACGAGCAGACCATGGCTTGGATGGTGGACACCTACTCGACCCATCAAGGCCACTTCGCGCCCTCCATCGTCACCGGAAAGCCACTCACCCTCCAGGGCTCCGCCGGACGCACCCAGGCCACCGGTCACGGCGTCGCCTTCCTTGCCTCCAGCACCCTGCACAAGCAGAACATCCGCGTTGAAGGAGCCACGGCGGTGGTTCAGGGATTTGGAAATGTCGGCTCCTACACCGCCAGCACCATGGCCAGTTATGGCATCAAGGTCTGTGGCATCTCCGACGTGAATGGCGCCATCTGGAATGACAACGGCCTCCATGTTCACGAGTTGAAGGAACATGTTGCGAAGACCGGCAGCATCATCGGCTTCAAGGACTCGGAAGCCATCGCCCCGGATGAGTTGCTCTGCCAGCCTTGTGATATCCTCGCCCCCGCCGCTCTGGACCGCGTGATCACGGGAGAGAATGCCGGGAAACTGCGCTGCAAAATCCTCGCCGAAGGTGCCAACGGCCCGACCACGCCCGAGGCCGATGCCATCCTCGACGCACGTGGCGATATCTTCGTCATCCCCGACATCCTCTGCAACGCGGGCGGCGTCACGGTCTCCTATTTCGAATGGGTCCAGAACCTCCAGCGCTTCCAATGGAGCGAGCGTGAGGTGCTCTCAAAACTCGAAACGATGCTTCAGAAGACCTTCGAGAAAGTCATCGCCTTCGCCACGAAACACGGCGTCTCACAACGCGTCGCCGCCCAATCCATCGCCATCAAGACCGTCGCCGATGCCAAGGCCCAACGCGGCATGTTCCCCTGATCGTGGCGGCGCTTTCCAAGCGCCAGGCCGAAGCAGAATGTCATCATGGAAACGTCCCCAACGAACAAACTATGTGTGATCGATGGGACTGTCGCTGGCCTTCAGAGAACAACCCACATGACGCGAGGCTCTGAAGACCGGCTCCGCACAACGCACAGCGCTATCTTTTCGCTCGCAGACCATCGTGTCGAATTGCGCCTTCCTGGCCCACCACCTATCACCAATGGTGATCGGGTTCGTGTGGCTGGCCAGTTCGGCAACGGTGTCTTCAACGCTCTTGTTTGTCGTAACTTCGACACTGGCTGGACTTCGGAGGAAGTAAAAGGCTTACGCTTCGTCCAGCCATATATTGAGATTCTGATCTCCTTTCTGGTATTCACCTTTTCCGCACTCTTTGGTGGGACGCTTCTCTCGCCTGTTCTCGGTGAGCGGGGATTTCTCATCCTCCTGCCGATTGCTCTCCTGATTCCCTGCTGGTCGCTGGTGAAAACTCTCGCGAGGTCCCGTCGCATCACCCAGGCCAGACGTATGATTCTTGAGTGACTTCAAGATACTCACTTCCCAATGAACCATCTCGTCTTCCATCTAACAGGGAAACCCATCGAGGTCCTTTCGCTTCAGCCGCTTCACCTCCCTCCCTTGAACGAAGGCGAGGTCCGTCTCCGTCTGCTCGCAGCCCCGATCAATCCGGCCGATCTCAACACCATCGAAGGCACCTATGGCGTGAAACTAGCCCTGCCCGCCACCCCGGGCATCGAAGGGGTGGGGAAGGTGATCGAAAGCCGTGATCCATTGTTTGCACCAGGTGATCATGCCATTTTCCTGCGCCGCTCCTCGACCTGGGCCACGCATGCGCAGGTCGCTGGCAGCTCGCTCTTCAAGCTGCCGGTCGCCCTCGATCCGCTGCAGGCCGCGATGCTGAAAGTGAATCCAGCCACCGCCTGGCGGCTTCTAACAGGATTCCAGCAGCCTCTGCCCGGAGAGTGGATCGTCCAGAATGCCTCGAACTCCGGAGTCGGTCGCTGCGTGATCCAGCTGGCGGTGACCCTCGGGATTCGTACGATGAATCTCGTACGACGCGCGGAACTGGCGGATGAACTCCTCAAGCTCGGAGCCGATCAAGTGGTCACTGATGACGACGAGGGTCTCTCCCTGGCAAAAGGCATCCTCGGAACCGAACGCGCCCGTCTTGCCTTCAATGCCGTTGGCGGCGATAGCGCCCTGCGGCTGATGAACCTGCTCGACGAAGGCGGCATCCACATCACCTACGGCGCGATGGGACGCCGACCCCTGACCGTTCCGAACGGCCTGCTTATCTTCAAGGACCTCCAGTTCCGTGGTCTCTGGGTCTCGCGTTGGATCGAGAATGCTCCGCCCGTCGAGGTCGCTTCGGTCTATGGATTCCTGGCGACAGAGGTGGCTGCTGGCCGACTGGTCCAGCCGGTGGATTCCACGTTTGCATTGGAGGACTTCACTGAAGCGCTCAGTCGATCAATCGAGAGTGGCCGCGATGGCAAGGTGCTGTTCGATCTCCGGAGCTAGCCTTTGGAGTGCGGAGACTTGTCGCTACTTTTCGGTCGTGGCCACTTGTGGCGGGGAATCGAGCCACATTCCCGTCGGCAAGCCTCCTCCACCTAAAGCAGTGACCAGTCTCCGCAGTCCAAGGCAACTTCAATTGAAGGGGGGACGACGAGCGAAGATCACTTCATCGCATCCCTGCACCAGGCCAAGGCCATCAGGGCATAACCGGTGCCGTAGGGCTGATGATAACTGTAGAGCGGATAGTCCCACCAAGAGCCGTCCTTCTGCTGGCGGGCGAGGATGATGGCGGCGAGGCGTTTCGCATAAGCGGCCTGCTT
>JAIYDT010000256.1 GCA_027487355.1 Verrucomicrobiaceae bacterium | reverse complement strand
TTGACTTGCGGGGCTCGGTCGGGCGGGATTCACCCCCTCATGGCGAAACTCTCGATCCGCGATCTCGATGTCACAGGCAAGGAAGTGCTGATGCGTGTGGACTTCAATGTCCCGCTCAATGATGGCGTCATCACCGACGACACCCGCATCCAGGCCGCCGTTCCCTCGATCAAGCACCTCATCGCTGGTGGCGCGAAGCTCGTGCTCTGCTCGCACCTCGGCCGTCCCGATGGCACTGCCCAGGCCAAGTTCTCGCTCGCTCCCGCTGCCGCCCGTCTTGCTGAAATCCTTGGCCAGCCGGTTTCACTTGCGCCGGATTGCATCGGTGAGGAAACCGCCGCCCTGCGTGCCGGACTTGCTGCTGGCTCCGTGCTGCTGCTTGAAAACACCCGCTTCCACGCCGCCGAGGAAAAGAACGATGCGGCCTTCGCGAAGGACCTCGCCGGTTCCGCCGAAATCTTCGTCAACGATGCCTTCGGAACCGCGCACCGCGCCCACGGCTCGACCGAGGGCGTGACCCACTTCGTCGCCAAGAGCGCGATGGGCTTCCTGATGGAGCGCGAGCTCGAATACCTCGACGGCAAGCTCCAGAGCCCCGAGCGTCCCTTCCTCGTGATCATGGGCGGCGCGAAGGTTTCCGACAAGATCCAGGTCATCACCGCGCTCATGGAAAAGGCCGACGCCTTCCTGATCGGTGGCGCAATGGCGAACACCTTCCGCAAGGCCCAGGGCTATCAGACCGGCAACAGCCGCGTCGAAGCCGACAAGCTCGACCTCGCGCTCGACATCCTCGCCCTGGCGAAGTCCAAGGGCGTCAGTTTCCTTCTTCCCGCCGACACCCGCGTGACGCAGGAGTTCAAGGAAGGTGCTGAAACCAAGGTCACCGACCCTTATGAAAAGGGCGGCTTCACGCCTGAAGGCTGGGAAGGCATCGACATCGGTGAAGTCGCCATCGAGGAATTCACCGCCGAAGTCGCGAAGGCCAAGACCATCATCTGGAACGGACCGATGGGAGTCTTCGAACTCGATTCCTTCGCCAAGGGCACCAAGGCGATCGCCCAGGCCATGGCCGACAGCAGCGGGGTCACCATTGTCGGTGGTGGCGACTCGGTGACTGCCGTCAACAAGTTCGGTCTCGATGACCAGATGACTTTCATTTCAACCGGCGGCGGTGCGTCGCTGGAACTACTCGAAGGCAAGGAACTGCCCGGCGTGGCCGCGCTTTCCAACGCCTGATTTTTCTTAAAACGCCAACCCCACACCCGATACGATCCCATGAGCCGCAAGCCGATTTTCGCCGCCAACTGGAAGATGAACAAAGGTCCGTCCGAAACGGAGGACTTCGTGAAGAGCTTCCTTTCCAAGGTGCAGCTCCAGAATCTGAATTGCGATGTGGTGATCGCGCCGCCGTTCGTGTCGCTGGCGAAGCTGACCGAGGCCCTGCACAACCACCACGGCATCCAGATCGCCGCGCAGAACTGCTCGCAGTTCGACTCCGGGGCCTACACCGGTGAGGTCAGCGTACTGATGCTGCGCGAGTTCTTCACGCACTACGTCATCCTCGGTCACAGCGAGCGTCGCGCGATTTTCGGGGAGACGGATGCCGTCATCAACGCGAAGATCAAGAAGGCCCGCGAGGCGAACCTGAAGCCGATCTTCTGCATCGGTGAAACCCTTGCCGAGCGCGAAGCCGGAAATCTCGAAACCGTCCTCCGCACCCAGGTCAACGCTGGCCTCGAAGGTGTCAGCGAAAAGGATCTCGGTGACATCGTCATCGCCTATGAGCCCGTCTGGGCCATCGGCACCGGCGTCACCGCCACCTCGGAGCAGGCTCAGGAGGCCCATGCCTTCGTCCGCTCGCTCATCGCCGACCTCTACGGACCCGATGCCGCTGCAAAGATCCGCATCCAGTACGGTGGCAGCGTGAAGCCTAACAACGCCGCCGAACTGATGGCCTGCCCGGACATCGACGGCGCCCTGATCGGTGGAGCCGCACTTGATCCTCAGAGCTTCCTCGACATCATCCGCAACGGCACGGCGGCGGAGTGATCCGGCGGGTCATTTCGTCAGGATCAGCTTCGTCCCCGCGATCAGGAGCACGACCGAGAGCAGTCGCTTGATGGTGCTTGCCCCGATCCGCTGGCTGCCGAAATAGGAGCCAGCGGTTCCGCCGATGACAGCCGCCACCGCGAGAATGGCGGCGAATAGGGGGAAGTGTTTGGTGCTGCTTAGGTTTCCGAGCAGTCCGGAGATCGAATTGACCAGAATGAACAACGCGGACATGGCCGCTGCGGACTTGGCGTGAGCCCAGCGCTTGAGCAGCAGGAGAGGTGTTAGAAAAATCCCGCCTCCGGTGCCTGTCAGTCCGGCCAGGAGTCCCAGGAAGCCTCCAAGCGAGATCGCAACCGGGCGGGATGGCTCGCTTCCAACAGAATCATCGCTGGAGTGAAAGAGGAAGCGCCAGGCGGAAAACAGCAGCACCACGCCCGCCACGATCTTGAAGACATGGGTTGGCAACGTGAGGTAGCCGCCGACGAAAGCCATCGGGATCGCGAGCACCGCAAAGGGCCAGAACAGCCGCCACGAGAAATGGCCTGCCCGCCAGAATTGCCAGCTGGCGATTGAGGCCACCAGGATGTTGAGCGCAAGAGCGGTGGGCTTGATCACGTCCGGAGCGAGGCTGAAGAGCGACATCACTGCGATGTAACCGGAGGCCCCGGCGTGCCCAACGCTCGAATAGAGAAAGGCCACCACCAGGATCGCGGCGGTCAGAAAAGGCAGCTGCTCGGCAGTCATGGGTCTATGTTATTGCAGGGGGAGATTGTAGAGTAGATCCAGCGGGAGGACGCAGGACGACTCCGGTTCCTTGAACATGGGTAACACGGTTCGTCAGCTTCGTCGGGGATTGGGGTAGGGGATGGTTGTATGAACTTGGGTCGTCTGGACTTCGGCTAACCATCCAGTCTGTCGAGTTCTCGCTGAAGATTGAGTCGAGCCTGGGTTTCGTAGCGATCGTGAAACGGTTGACTCGAATAGATCCTTGCCCGTTGGAGAAAGCCGCTCAGAACCCTGCCCCGGCCTTTTGCATAATCGTCATCGTGAACCCAGGCATATTCGCGTCGAATGGCGGATGCGTAGCGATCATAGTCGGGCGCGGATCGGCCCAGGATGCTCAAATCGATATCGACGATCAGACATGAGTCTCCGCTCAGAACTTCAGCGGCATGACGAGTGGCCATGATCAATCCACCTACTTTCGAGCAGATCGAAGTATCCTTGAGAAAGCGCTCGGCTGTTTCAGCGCTGCGGGCTTCGTTGTCAGTCGCCTTGGAGTCATAGACGAAATCGTGAAACCATATGGCGAACTCCAGAGCCAGCGGATCGTCTGCGAGAGAGCCGTGTTGATCCAATTGCTCCAGACAATCGCGGATATGACTGACATTGTGATAGGCTCGGGCCGGTTCCTGATAGCCGACGAGGAGGTTCATCCATTCAGCGCTTCCGTCCAAACCAGCGGCACGGCAGAGCTTCATCCAACGGTCGAAATCCATGATCCCGCGAGCATTCAAGATTTCATGCCTCCAATCAATCCTGATGAAATGGAGGCAAAGAGTTCTCAAATACACCGTTCAATCGCCCAATAGAATCCGATCAGTGCGATGGCCGTGGAGGCGGTCCGCGAGATCCGTTTCACGTAGAGATCGCGTTTCCACCA
>JAIYDT010000290.1 GCA_027487355.1 Verrucomicrobiaceae bacterium | reverse complement strand
GCCTCCAGGGCCGCACGGCGCCATTTGTCCGCTTTCCGTAGCAATCGAGTCGTCAGGTTCGGAAGTGCCGGATTTCCAAATCAACCGCCGCCCGGAGGCCGGGTCCCTGCCTTGCGGGATCTTGGCGGGAAGCGCCACCAGCTTCCGATGACGGCGAGGCCGAAGAGGGTGTAGGCGAGGCCGAAAACCCACATCGGTGCACGGCAGAAGATGAGCCGTTGCAGCCAGTGGGCGATGAAGGTTTCATGATAGACCCAGTCCCCGGCCAGCTCGCGAAGGTGCATTTCCAGGGTGGTGAGCGGGCAGATGATGCCGAGCCAGGCCTGGACGACGACGAGCCCGATCGCCAGCAGGTGCAGCCCCCGGAACCAGGGATTCCGGATCCAGCGCCAGCCGCAGGACCCGCCGATCAGGATCAGGAGCAGTCCGAAGATGACAAAGCCGATGTAGGCGACGTGCAGGATCAGCACGGCATCGGCCAGGGCTCGGTAGGCGGTGGGGCTCATTTTTCAATGCCGCTGCTGGGAGAGCAGGAGGCGGAAGAGGTCGTGGGACTCCTCCAGCTCAGCGAAGGTGCCATCGCCGACGATGCGGCCGCCTTCGAAGACGAGGATGCGGTCGGCAATGCGGATGGTGCTGAAACGGTGGGCGATGATGAGCGTGGTGCGACCGCGGGCGAGGTCGGCCAATTCCTGCTGGATGCGCGATTCGCTGTCGGAGTCGAGCGCGCTGGTGGCCTCATCGAGAATCAGCACCGGCGCATCGCGGAGGAAGGCGCGAGCGATGGAGATGCGCTGCTTCTGGCCGCCGGAAAGCTGGGCCCCGCGTTCGCCGACGGGGGTGTCATAGCCCTGCGGCTGTTGGAGGATGAAATCGGCGGCATTGGCCTGGCGGGCGGCCTCGCGGATCTGATCGGACGAGGCGGTGGTCTTGCCGAGGCGAATGTTTTCCTCGATCGAGCCGGAAAACAGCACGGCCTCCTGCGGAACGAGCGTGATGTGGTCGCGCAGGTCCTTTTTCCGCAGTTCGCGGAGGTCCACGTCGTCGAGCAGGATCGAGCCCTCGACCGGATCGTAGAACCGCGGCACCATGCTGGCGAAGGTCGTCTTGCCAGCACCGGATGGGCCGACGAGCGCGACGATCTGACCGGCCGGGATGTGGACGTTGATGTCACGCAGCGCCGGGGAATCGCCGTAGGAGAAATTGACGTTCTGGAAGTTGATGGAGCCACGGACGGAGCTCAGGATAACCGGGGAAACAGGCTCCGGCGTGCTTTCCGGGGCATCGAGGATTTCCTCCAGCCGATCGAGCGAGACGCCGCCCTGCTTGAGGCGGTTGTGGACCTCGCCGAGCTTCTTCATCGGGTCGTAGCACATGTAAAGCGCCAGGACGAGGGGCAGGAAGGCCTCGAGGGAAAAGTTCTGGCGGGCTCCATAAAACAGCGCGGCGGAGACGACCAGGGCGGAGACGAACTCGATGGCCGGTGGGGCGAGGAAGCGGTACTTGATGACCTTCAGATGGAGCTTCGTCCAGCGGCCGAGGCCGGCGAGGAAGCGACCGGCCATCAGGTCTTCGAGATTGAAGGCGCGGATCTCGCGGGCGGCTCCGAGGGTCTCGCCGAGCACGGCGGTGTTGTCGCCCTGGGTTGCCTGCATCACGGCGGCGCGGAGCATCAGCTTTTTCCCGATCAGACGGATCGGCAGCACGCAGAGCGGGATGCTGAGGAGGCAGAGAAGCAGGAAAAAGGACTCGCGGCTTTCCCAACTCTTGTAGCCGAGATAACCGAGCGCGCTGACGAGGGTCAGGGGCTGCTTGAGGATGTCGTTGGCCACGGTGGTGACCACCATCTGGAGCATCTGGGTGTCCCCCATCACGCGGCTGATCAGGTCACCGGTCTTTCGGCCACTGAAGAAACCGAGCGGCAGGCGCTGGAGCTTCTCGAACACCCGCTGCTGGATCTCCTTGAGCACTTCCAGACCGCACTGGGTGGTCCAGTAAACATTGAGAAATCCTGCGACCCCACGAATCAGGAACGCCACCGGCAGGAACAGGCAGGAGACCAGCAGGATCACCACCGGCGCGTTGTCCTTGCCGACATGCTCGGCCACCCTGGCGCTGAATCTCTCCAGCTTGTGAGCCTGCTCAAGTTTCCCCGGGAAGGCCTTTTCCAGCATGGCATCGGCTGTCTTCGCGTCGCTCGTCTCCAGCAACTCCTGGCGAACATCGAGGATCGACTGCACCTGGCCGAAAATCACCGGAAAGACCTTCTCCACGACGAAGGGCATCCCGAATCCGCTGGCGACGGCAAAGATGAATCCCGCCGCGATGCCGGCGAGGAAACGGCCTTTGACTTTCCCAAGCAGGGCAAAATAGGGGCGGAAGCGATTCATCAGTGCGCGGAGCATCGTTTCCGCCCGCCCCGGGAACAAGCCGCGAATATGGGGCTCAGGGCTTGGTGATTTTCCAGCGGATGAAGCGCTTTCCGGTCCCGATCGGAACACTGGCCACGGCCTGTCCGCCGGTGGTGGTGACCGTGACGCCGGCGGTGGACCAGGAGGGGAAATTGTCTGCCCATTCCGCTCCGTAAGTGATCCCGCTCCGCACGCTTGGCAGCGGTCGGGTGATTCTCAGCTTTCCGGCTGCCAGATCCAGGACCGGCTGATCGGAGCTCACCTGTCGGGTGAGCGGATTCAGCGAAAAGGCGAACTCCACCCCATTGGGCGAGCCGTCGCCATCCGAGTCGGCATTGAACGCCACGCCGGCCAGCATTGGGTAGTCGTAGGTTTCCCAAGCGGAGAAGCCAGTCAGGGCAGGAGTGTTCGTCGGCACGACCGTGAGAACCCCTCCCCAGGCACTGGGGACACCGGAGACCACATTGCGCAGGCGAAGTCGATAAGAGCCACCGGCCACAAGGCTCGCTCCGGCGGTGGTGGAATCGAGGCGGAACGAACTGGCACTGGCGGCCAGGCTGGTTTGTCCTCTGGTTTCGATCCAGGTTCCGGCCGACACCGACACATCATCGATCCAGACCCCCGAATCGGCATTGCTGGCGGCAAGGGTGGGGTTGGCGAGCAATTTCTTGAAGGCAAAGCGGATGCGGGTGTCTTTACCAACATAGGGGGCGAGCGACACCGTCCGGGTGGTGAAAACGCCATCGTTCACAAAGATGATGCCGGTCCCCGGCAAGCTGAACACCGAGCTCCAACTCACGCCACCATCGATCGAAACCTCGGCATGGATCGTGTTGGAGGAGTCCATTTTCCCCCGCCTGGTCTTGAAGGTCAGGTTGCTGGTGGCGGAGGGAATGACCGTGCGATCGATTTCCACGGTGTCCAGAATGTCGCTGGTATTGTCGAGCGCCAGGCGGAACGCGCGGGTTCCGGCGGCCGCGTAAAACGTGCTGATGAGGCTATAAGCCCCGGTGCCGTCAATCACCAGCGGCGTGGGCGAGGTTTCCGCTCCTTCGTTCCAGGCGGCACTCGAAATCTTGGCCACCTCCAGATCATAGCTGCTCACCTCTCCATCGGGCGAAAACAGATAGGTGGCTCCAGCCACCGGAGGCGCTGTGCTGCCGCTGGGAATGTAGCGCTCGCTGATCGTCGCTACAAGGGCCGGACCATAGGGATACCAGGTGCCACCAAACTTGCTGCGCAGCCTCAGCCACCAGACCTGGCCTCTCACCAGCGCCTCCCCAGAGGTGGCGGAGGTGAAACTCACCGACGTGGCCGACGGTGAGGTCTCGATTCCGCCTTTTTTCTCAAGTGTTTGGCAGTTGGTGACCGTGATGTCATCGATGAAGATGCCGCTGGTCGGATAGACCGGCTGGGTATAAAAGGTGCCCGTCGGGAAGCCTTGAGCATTGTATGCTCCACTGTAAGCGTAGCGGAACCGGATCCTGATCGGCTCTGAACTGACCGGAAGGGCGATGTTGGTTTTGTTGAGGAAGGCGGAGTCCTCCGCGCCAACTCCTGAGACTCCGACGATGGTGTCCCGGATCGTCCAGACCAGTCCATCGGGTGAAGTCTCCACATAGAGGCTGGTGGAAGGCGACATCGCGAAGCGTTTGTACGAGAAGTTCAGCTTGCCACTTGCCCCGGGGATGACTTCTCGGGTGAGTTCGAAACTTTGCTGCGGGATCCCCTGAACCACCGGATCGTAAGACGTCGGAATCGCCAGGCGGAAGGCCTTGGCTCCAGTCTTGAAATAGTTGGTGACGGAGGCCCGGAAGGTGTAGTTCGAGTCCGTACTGTTCACCACCTGCGGGGTCGGGCTGTCCTCGGCGCCCTCCACCCAAGGCGTGGTCGTGGGACGGAAGAAGCCCACCTCCATGGCATCGGATGCCGCCGTTCTCGTAAAGCTGTAGGTCGAGCCCGAAACCGTGGGTGTCGTGCTGCCGGTGAGGGAGGGCGCACCTGGCTCAGCGTTGGGATTGATGAGCGTGACGGAATAGGAATAGGATGTCGGAACACCGGATCCCCCGATGCCGGAAACCGTGATGTTGTAGGTCGTATCCGCCGTAATGGCGCGGGAGGCAACTGCGGGCGGCACCTCCCAGACAATGGAATTGTCCCCGTATCCATTGAGCCGGGAGATCACCGTCGTGGTCACCGCACCGCCTGACGAGGTCATGCTGACGGTGGCAGCGCTGAAATTGGCACCTGGATAGGAAAGCGACCAATAAGGCGTATTCAGCGGGGCCGGGAAAAATCCAGCCGCCGGGTAAGGGACGAATCTCGGCGCGACAGCCGTGTCCAGTTCCGAGGCCTTCGGAACGCAGTAGAGGCAGTTGCTCGATGGAAGAGCGACATTGCCATTCAGTTCAGGTCGAGTCCCCGGAATGTCACCGGTCGCGAAGTTCGTGGACTGGAGATTCAGCAGCCAGCGGCGGTGACCGACATCGAAGTTCCAGGCGCTAAGGCCGTTGGTGACGTCTTCCCGGAAGTAGGCATCGATCGCACCCGGTCCATAAAAGGTGTAGGCAAGCCCCCCCTTGTTGTTGGCATTCCATGCGGCGGTCGTCCATCCGAGAGCGGAGGGCGCAGGAGTGTGCGAAACTCCTTCTCCCGATCCAGCCATAGTGGTCCGCAGGATCATCAGGGCGGACCGTTGAGAGGCAGCGGACTTGGTGGTGGACGCTGCCGGCGTGTAGAGGTCGCTTGGGAGGATGTTCACCGTCGCTGCGGTGTTGAGGCGAACGGACGCAGGAACGCCGCACATGGCGCGGAAGTAGTTCGTGCGACGCTCCACATCGGCGATGAAGGTCGAGGAAATGGTGCCCTCCGCTCCTGCGGCGAGTGAGGTGAAACTGCCCCCGGTCCAGGCAATCCGGTTCTGATAGCCCTCCGACTTCAAATAAACCGCCTGCCAGAAGGACACCACATCGTTTCTGGAGGTTCGATCAACCGAGAAGCCGTAGCTGTCCGCCGTACCAGTCCATCCCAAAGCCGCGCCAGGCAGAAACACTGCGACGGCGCAAAAGCATACTCTCAGAATGCCATTCCTCCAACCCACGTCTTCACGTAATGGATTTTCAAAAATTCCTCAAGGACAATCCTCCCATTTCGTATCGAATCGCGGAAAGGCAGAACAGACTGGCTGTTTCCGCCCGGAGTACCGTGGCTCCCAGGGTGATTGGATGAAACGAAGCCTCCAGGGCCGCCTCGGTTTCAGAAGACGTGAAGTCTCCCTCAGGCCCCACCAGAACGACAACCGTCGCCGGTGCTGCCGATCCGCGAAGCACCTCACGCATCGGACGGGCACCACCCGCGAGCGAGGCGATCAGCCGCAGCTCATCCGCCGCATGGCTCCCGATGCTGCCGAGCCAGCGTTGAAACTCCGCCGGTTCCTCGACCTCAGGCAGGAAATCGAGCCCGGATTGCTTGCAGGCCTCCAAGGCCGCGCGACGCCATTTGTCGGCTTTCCCGTCGCCCGGCTGGACCACGGTGTTTCGTGTCACCAGCGGCTGGATCACCGAGACGCCGAGCTCCACCGCTTTCTGCACCACCAGGTCCATCTTTTTCCCCTTCGGAATGGCGAGCGCCAGCACCACCTTCGGTCCGACCTGTGGGCTCAACTTGGCAGGACCAAGATCCAGCGACACCCGATCCCTCGCCACGTTAAAAACTTTCGCCGTCGCCTGCTGGCCCTTGCCATCGAACACGACCACCTCCTCGCCAACGCGGATCCGGAGGACCTGCGACAGGTGCTTCGCCTCATCTCCGCTCAGGCAGGCATCTTCTCCCCACTGATCGGATGGCAGGAAAAAGCGGGCCATGGCGGGAAGGATCAGAGATCAAAGAAGCGGCGCGCCTTTGCAAAGAAGGACTCCTGCATCGGCGAGTTGTGCTCTCCGATCGACTCCGAGAACGCGCGGAGCTTGTCCTGCTGCTCGGAGCTGAGCTTC
>JAIYDT010000274.1 GCA_027487355.1 Verrucomicrobiaceae bacterium | reverse complement strand
GCGGGAAGCGCGCCGGGCACGGCTCCACGGAGTCCGAGCAGTCCTTGGGCGGCGGCGAAGCGTGAGTCATCGTTGCCGCTTTCCAGCTTCGCGAAAAGCTCGCCGGTCATGCGTTCGATCACCGGTTTGAGCGAGCCGGACTTGTCCCACTTCGCGGCGAGGGGAAGGGCACTGCCACTGGCACCGCTGGAGAGCAGTTTGCCAAGGGCTTCTGTGAGAGCGGGCGTGAGGGTGGGGGAGCCGGTCACTGTTTTCGCGAGGCTGTCCAGAATGCTGGCCTTGAGCGGATCGGCGGCGGCGGGCTTGGTGGAGAGCGAGATGACCAGCTTCGCGGCCTCATCGGCATTCGTGAGCGACTGGGTCAAGGCGTTCACCAGCGGCGAAAGCGCAGCGGGATCCGGACTGTCCAGCGCGGCGGCGATGGAGGCCGACGGATTCTTCGAAGCGGCTCCCACGGCGGCGGATTTCTGGAAGTCGTCGTCGAACTTCGGCCAGGCGCTGATGAGGGCCTTGGCGGTCTCGTCCGCAAACGCACCTGCGGCCAAGGCGCGCAAGGCGGCCAACCGAACCGGGGGATCGTTGTCGACAAGCAACGGGCCGAAGCGCTGGTCGGCAGCCACAAGGCCCGATGCGTATTGGGGCAATTCCGCAAGCAGTGCAGCATTGCGGCGAACCACAGGATCCTTGTCCGCGAGCGCAGCGGTCCATTGGAGCATCAGGACCTCAGCGTCGCGCTGACCGAGTATCCAGAGCGAGGCCACGCGGGATTCGGCGGACTTGGAGGAATCGAGCGCGAGCTTGAGCAGGGATTGGTAGCCGAAGTTTTTCTCCATCAGCGCCGCATATTGATCCTGCTCACCCTCCTTCCAGAGTCGGGTGCGCTCCGGCACCGGGTTGGGCCGTTCCAACAAGAGTCGGAACGCCGTCATGCGGACTGCGCGGTTCGGGCTTTCCAGCGCCTTCACCAGGCCCTTTACATCCGCCTTCGCCAAATCCGGCACGGCCAGCTTCTTCGCGTCCTTTTGATCAACCCGCCAGATGCGGCCGAAGTAGTGGTCGCGGTCGGGTCTAACAGCGGCATTCACGCCGTTGTGATCCGGGCCACGGGTGTCGTTGTGGATGACTGCCTGGTTGTAGAAATCGCCCACATACATCGCGCCATCGGGGCCGACACGGACTTCGATCGGGCGCCACCACATGTCCTTGCTGCGGATGAACTCGGTTTCTTCGCGACCCGGTAGCTTGTGGAAGGTCGAGCTGGAGCCTTGCGGGGTGAGTCGGGCGTGGTGGATGATGTTGATCGTCGGCTCGGTGGTGAAGTAGTCGCCGTTGTATTCTGCCGGCCACGATCCGCCATCATACACCACGCAGCCGGCGGCGGCGGTGAAGGAGCCGACCCAGTCGATCTGTCGATAGGCCTGCTGGTCCCACGACATGGCGGGGAAGGTTTTTCCGGAGGGTTCGACGACATGGTAGCTGGCGGTGCTGCCGACCTTGCCGCGCGAGAGTGCATACTCGGGCAGCACGGTTTCCATGAGGAGTTGGCCGCTGGTCGGCTGGGTCCACATCACGCGGTTGTCGCCGGTGATTTCGAGGCCCCAGGTGTTGCCGCCTTTGGACGAGTATTGCTCGAAGGCACTGCCATCGGGTTTGAAACGGACGACGCCCGAACCGGCATTGCCGAAGTCTTTGGAGCCGTCCCCCGATTTCACCCGGCCTGCGCTGTAGCCATGGGTGGCGTAGATCCAGCCATCCCAGCCCCAGCGCGGATTGTTGATCACGGCGTGGGTGTCGCCGGTGCCGAGTCCGGTGTAGAGCTTCTCGACCTTGTCGGCCTTGCCGTCGTGGTCGGTGTCGCGCAGCCACAGGATGTCCGGGGCCTGGGTGACGATCACGCCGTCCTTGTAAAAGACGAGGCCGGTGACGAGTTCGAGGCCTTCATAAAAGATCTCCTTCTTGTCGGCGATGCCATCACCGTTGGAATCTGTTAGAATGCTGATCTTGTCGATGGCCTTGCGGACCTGCTTGCCGGGCTCGGGATCGACACCGCCATGGTCCTTCCATTCCTTGCCCCGATAGTCGGGACGCATGCCGCGACGACCGTTCGGATACTCCGGGGTTTCCGCGACCCACATGCGGCCGGACGGGTCCCAATCGAAGTTCATCGGCTTGGTGATGAGCGGCTCGCTGGCGACGAGTTTCATGGTGAAATCCGGATGGATCTCGAGAGCCTTGAGCGTGTCCGCCGGGCGCTGCGGTCCGCCTTCAGGGTAGGTGAGGGCGGCGATCTCCTCCGGCTTGCTGAATTCATCGACGTTCGGACGCTTTCCGGCCCAGGCGATGCCGCGCATCAGGATGGCGCGGTAAAAGGGCTGCTCGAAGGTGGAGTAGAGGTGGCCTGGGATGGTGACGAAGGCGCGGTAGTTCTCCTTTTCGTAGGCCCACATCTGCGGCTGGATGTCATAGATGGTGGCCTTTCCTCCCTCGACCGGTTTCTTTCCTCCGGGGACGTTCGGCGTGTAGCTGGTGGCCAGCACGCGGACGTCCGGGGAAAGGTCCATGTCGTAGTAAATCTCGTCGTCGATGTGGAAGTTCGACGCGCCCTTGGTGATCGGGTGCTGATCGCCGAGCTTCTGGTTCTCGACATAGTAGAGATCCATCGGGCCCTCCTTCCACTTGGTCTTTCCCTGCACCCAGGCACCGCCGATCACGGACTTCCACCACACCGGATCATTCGAGACGGCGGCCGTGTGGATGACGACGAGGCCGCCTCCGCGCTTGGTGAAGGCGTCGAGGTTCGCTTTCTGTTCTGGGGTCGCATTGCCTCCATCCTGGGCATACATCACCAGCACGTCGGTCTTGGCGAGCTGATCAGCGGTCGGCCAGGCCTTTGCGCCATTGACCACCATGCCGCGCTGGGTGAGCAAGGGCTTCCAATCGTTGAGAAAACGCTCGTGTTCGTGGGCGTTGGGTCCGTGGGATTTTTCGCCGCCGCGGATGAAGACCCGCAAGGGCGCGGCCGGGGCAGTGACGACGAGGCACGTCGCGAGGAAGGAAAGAAAAAGTCGCTTCATGGAGGATGGGTTGTTTGCGGGCTTGGGGAACCGCTTCTCGACGGAAATGGATCGCGGGTAGTGTGGGCGGGCTCTACGGTAGGCGTAAAACCGTTTTCTCAATGGGAAATCGGGTGGGGCTGGAAGGTGTCGTTTTTCCGATTCCACCCATGGTGTCAGCGGGGCTGGAAATGGGCCTGAAGGAGTCTGATGGGTGCCGTGAAATCATTACTTTGTGAGGATTGGACCGAGAGGTCGTGTCAGTCCCTGCTCTCTGGATCGAGTCGGGATCGCGGGGATCGATGGGTTTTCCTGATGTCCGAAAATGCAGCAATGCAATCGAAGTCCCAACCAAGATGACATGCTTGAGTTCAACATGGCGATGCTACCAATCCCACTGCTCACGGCAAGGAGTGCGGCCTTCGCTGGCGTAAATGCGGTTGAGGATTTCGGCGACATTGCGTTTTCGTCGGAACCTGTCAGTCTGCGAGAACATCCATGGAATACATCACCACCGCCAACGTGCTCGCCTGGGTGTTTCTGACACTCGGATTTTTCCTGATGTTCGTGGGTTACTGGCTGGCCGCGACCGCGTTGTTTCCCCGGCATGTCGAGCGTTGCGAGGTGAACTTCGCGCGGCCCGTGGTGGTTTGCTTGATTGGCCTGCTGCTTTCGGTAGTCCCCATCGGAGCGGGCCTTGCCATCCTCAAGGTCTTTCCTGCCGCGCTGAAATGGATCGGCCTTTTCCTGGTCGCCGCGCCGATCCTCTTTGGTTTGATCGGCAGCGCAGGCCTCGCGAAACGGATCGGCTCCGGACTGCGTTCGAAGGTCGATGACGGGCAAGCCTGGCGCGGCGTGCTGCGTGGTGGCGTGGTGCTTTCGCTGACGCTGCTCCTTCCGGTGCTCGGCCAGTTGCTGCTGATGCCCTTGATGATCGCCGCCGGACTCGGGGCCTCGGTGCTGGCGTGGTTCAAGAAAGCTCCTGCATCGCCGCCTCCGGTTCCGGAGTTTCCTCCCGTCCAGCCATGAACGAGACCAGCAGACGCAGGTTTCTTCAGGCGACTGCCGCCGGTGGAGCGTTGGCCGGAGTCGGCGGGTTCTCGGCGATGTCGAGCTGGCTCGCGTCGTTCCTGTCGGCGGATCCTGAAGCGATCGGACCCTTCCGAGCCTCGACCTCGGCGGAGATCGACGAGGCCAGCCATGCCATCAATCGCCTGACCTTCGGCCCGCGTCCCGGCGATCATCAACGGGTTTCGGCCATGGGGGCGAAGGCCTTCATCGCGGAGCAGCTCGATCCCGATTCGATCGCCGATCACGAGTCGGAAAAGCGCAGCCGTCATTTCGAGGCGCTCGCTGCATGGCCAGCGGGGGAGTTGCTGGAATACTCGCCGGCGGAGCTGCTCGACCAGCTGACGCGCGACAAGCTTCAGCGCGCCCTGAATTCCAAGCGGCAACTCTTCGAGGTGATGGTCGATTTCTGGTCGGACCACTTCAACATTGATCCCTCGAAAGGTGATTCACGCTGGCTCAAGCCGCTCGATGACCGCCACGTGATCCGCAGGCATGCGATGGGAAATTTCTCGGAGCTGCTGAAAGCCTCAGCGCTCAGTCCATCGATGCTCTGGTATCTCGATGGTCGCGTGAATCGCCGCGATTCCGAACACGAAAAGCCCAACGAGAACTACGGGCGCGAGCTGCTGGAACTCCACACCCTCGGGGTTGATGGTGGCTACACCCAGCAGGACGTGATGGAGGCGGCGCGCTGTCTAACAGGTTGGACCGTGCACGAGCGCAAGAAGGCCCGCTTCGCCGTGGGCAAGGTCGAGTTCCAGGCGCAGCGTCACGATGATGGTGAGAAGATCGTGCTCGGGCACAAGATCCCTGCAGGATTGGGGAAAGGGGATCTCGATCGCCTCATCCAAATCGTCGCTCATCATCCCGCCACCGCGATGCACCTGGCGACGAAACTTTGCCGCCGTTTCATCGCCGACCATCCGCCCTTGCCGGTGGTATCCGCCGTTGCAGGAACTTTTCTCGAAACGGGTGGCGACATCCGGAAGGTCCTCATCACACTCTTCAGCCACGAGGCGTTCTGGGCCACGCGCGGTGGTCTGGTGAAGCGTCCGCTGCATTTCGTCGTCTCTGCGCTCAGGGCCTGCGGGGCGGAGACCAATGCCGGACCCGAGCTTCAGGATTACCTGCTGCGGATGGGCCACGCTCCCTTCCAGTATCCCACGCCCGATGGCTACCCGCAGGAGCCGGAGCCATGGATGGCCACGCTGCTCTGGCGCTGGAGGTTTGCCTCCGAATTCGCCGCCAACGGCATCAAGGGCACCGCGATCGAGATGAAAACGCTCGTCTCCGCCGCAGGAGGCAAGCGTGAGCTGGCCGCCCATCTGTTAGGCCGGACTCCGACCGAGGCCGAAGTGATGGCCGCGCTCGACTCCGGTGCACCGCTGGCCCTGATGTTGGCGAGTCCGGCCTTCCAACTCTGTTAGATCATGTCCGCCACCGCCATCCTTTCCGAAGAACGCGATCTCGACCGCTCGCTGGTCGTCGTGTTCCTGCGCGGCGGCGCGGATGGCCTGCACCTGCTCGTGCCGCATGGCGACGATGCCTATCATCGCGCCCGTCCCACCATCGGCCTGAAGAAATCCGAGCTGACGGACCTTGATGGCTTCTTCGGCCTCAATCCCCAACTCGCGGCCCTGCACCCGCTTTGGCAAGATGGGCTGTTAGGCGCGGTTCACGCGGCGGGATCCGAGGATGAAACGCGATCCCACTTCGAGGCCCAGGATTTCATGGAACATGGCGGGCTGGCGGCCGGTGGCTGGCTCGGGAGGTTCCTGCGCGTCCGACCTGATGCCGGAAACTCTCCGCTCACGGCGGTCGCGATCGGGGCGCAGCTTCCCGAGTGCCTGCGCGGTGCCCCGTCCTGCGCGGCGGTGCAGTCGCTGGAGGACTTCGGGCTCGGCCGTCATGCACCACCGGGATTCGCGAAGCAACTGGCCGCTCTCTACTCGTCCACTCCGGGTCTGTTAGGTCCGGCCGGTGCCAGTGCCCTGGCGGCATTGGAACGGATCGATCAGCTCAACAAGCAAGCCGCCTCGCCCGACCACGGGGCGGTTTATGGAAAGGACGCTTTCAATCAAGGACTCCAACAGATCGCGAGGTTGTTGAAAGCGAAGGTCGGCCTCCAGGCGGCGGCGATCAGTCTCGACGGCTGGGATTCCCATCTCACCCAGCAGACCATCATCGAGGGCCCGATGAGCCGGCTCGCCAGCGGTCTGGAGGCCTTTGCGAAAGATCTGGGTCCGGAAAGACTGGCACACACGAACGTCGTCGTGATGACTGAGTTCGGTCGTCGCATCGCCGAGAACAGCGCCGGCGGCACCGACCACGGCCACGGCAGCGCGATGTTCCTCCTCGGTGGTGGCATCAAGGGCGGCAAGGTCCACGGTGAATGGCCGGGTCTTGATGAAAGCCAGCTCACCGGCCCCGGCGACCTCGCCGTTCGGCATAACTACCGAGATGTCCTGGCTCCCATCCTGACTCATCTCTCACCCGCCACTCCGCTGCAGGAGGTTTTCCCGGGCCATGATCTCAGGCCGATGGGGGGCTTGTGATATGGAGAAGGGGATTGCATCCCCTTGGCGGAAGGCCAGCCAATGACCAAGCTTCAGCAAAAGGGGATGCAATCCCCTTCTCCGTATTTCAGAGGGAACTACATCCTCATCGCTCAAACCTGGACACTTGCCAGATCTCTGCCAAGTTAGTTGAAATTCCCTCCATTATGTTTCTCGACCCAGACAGGAAGATCGACAAGCATCGCGTGAACTTGCCTCACTGGCAGCAGGACGATACGTGGCTTTTTGTCACATGGAGGCTGGCGGATTCACTCCCGGAAGCGGTGGTAAGGAAGCTCGACGAGCGCCGGAAGCAATGGGAGGCAGCGCATCCGAAACCATGGTCGGATGAGGAACGGAACGTGCACAATCGGCTATTCACTCTCGCGTTCGAGTCACTGTTGGATGATGCACACGGGAGTTGTTTGCTTCGAGATCCGGTGATGTCCGGTGTTGTGGCGGATGCGCTGCTTCACTTCCATGGAGAGCGCTATTCATTGGACCGCTTTGTGGTGATGCCGAATCACGTGCACGTGCTTTTCCAGCCTTTGGGAGGGAACAAGCTTGCGGGCATTGTGGGGTCATGGAAACGATTTACGTCTCGTGAGATCAACAAGGCCTTGGGTCGGCAAGGAGCGCTTTGGCAAAGGGAATACTGGGATCGACTGGTGAGAAGTGAACGCCATTTCCGGTGGGCGCGGGACTACATTGATCGGAATCCAGAGAACTTGAGGCCTGGAACATTTCGCCTTTGGCAAACCGGAGAAGGGGCTTGAAGCCCTTTTGCCTAAGCTTGGTCGTTGGCCGGCCTTCCGCCAAGGGGATGCAATCCCCTTCTCCATATCCAAGGAGAAGGGGCTTGAAGCCCCTTTTGCACAGGCTTGGTCGTTGGCTGGCCTTCCGCAGAGGGGATGCAATCCCTTTCTCCGTATTCACCCAAGCGACGGCACCCTCACGTTCGGATCGGTCTCGGCGGCGTAGTCCACGCCTGGCAGCCCGAAGCCGAAGAGGCGGAGGAAGGAGGTTTCGTAGCCTTCGACGTCGGCGAGGGAGAGGAGGTTGTCGGTATCGACCTTGGCCCAGAGTTCATCGATCGCGGACTGGACTTCGGGAGTCATTTCCCAGTCGTCGAGTCGGATGCGTCCGGCTTCGTCGGGCTGGGGCTGGCCGTTGCAGAGGCGATCGCGGAAGAGGCGGTCCATCTGCTCGATGGTGTCCTCGTGGCTGCCCTTGGCCTTCATGATCTTGTAGAGCAGGGAGATGTAGAGCGGCACGACCGGGATGGCGGAGCTGGCCTGGGTGACGAGGGCCTTGTTGACGGAGACCCAGGCTTTTCCACCGAGGGAGGCGAGGGTTTCATCGAGGGCGCGCTGGGCCCGCTCGAGGTCCTCCTTGGCGCGACCGATGGTGCCGTTCTTGTAGATCGGCCAGGTCACTTCCGGCCCGATGTAGGAGTAGGCCACGGTGGTGACGCCGGGGGAGAGCACGCCGGCTTCGTGAAGGGCCTTGATCCACATTTCCCAATCCTCGCCGCCCATCACGGCGGTGGTTTGCGCGATCTCGTCGTCGTTGGCGGGCTCGATGGTGACGGAATCGACGACCTTGGTGGTCGTGTTGAGGTTCTTGTTGGTGTAGGTCTGGCCGATCGGCTTGAGGACGGATTTCAGCACCTCGCCGCTGTCGGGATGGACGCGGCGCGGGGAGGCGAGGGAGTAGATCACGCAGTCGACCTGTCCGAGGTCAGCCTTGATGGCCTCGATCACCTCGCGCTTCATTTCGTTCGAGAAGGCGTCGCCATTGAACGAACGGGCATAGAGTCCGGCGGCGGCGGCCTCTTTCTCGAAGGCGGCGGAGTTGTACCAACCTGCGGTGCCGGTGCGCTTCTCTTCGGCGGGCTTTTCAAAGAACACCCCAATGGTGGCAGCCCCGCAGCCGAAGGCGGCGGCGATGCGGGAGGAAAGGCCGTAGCCGGTGGAGGAACCGACCACCAGGACCTTCTTCGGTCCGTTGGCGATGGGGCCACGACCCTTCACGAGGGCGATCTGGCTGGCGACGTGGGCGGCGCAGCCTTCCGGGTGGGCGGTGGTGCAAATGAATCCGCGGATCTTTGGTTCGACGATCATGGTTGGCAAAGGGTAGGCACGGGGACGGGGGACCCGAAAGCGGAAATCGCAACCCGATTTCAGGCTGCTCAGGGCAGGTAGTTCCGGATGATGACCTGATCGATCACCCCGTTGGCCGTGGCAAAATGAAACTCCCCGATCTGGTGCCGCCAGAGGGAGGTGTAGGAGGCCGAGGTGCGGCCGTGCTGCCAGAAGAAGTCACTGGTGAAGCCATACCATCTGCCGATTCCGGCTTCCTGGAGCCTGGCAAAGACCACATCCACTTCGAAGGCCTTCTTTTCGAGTTCCTGAATCAGAAGCGGCAGGAAGTCGATCCGGATCAACTGGGCATGGGTGCTGAGCGCGAAGACCGGTCGGATGAGGTGCTCATCGAGGATGACCGGCTTGTGGAAGTGGTAGTTGCCGCCGAGGTAAACGAAGTCCCAGTCCCCGGGCAGCCGCGCGAAGTGGTCGTCCAGTTGGTTGAGGGTGCTCAGCGCCACGATGTCGTCCTCGAAGACTGCGACGTAGGGTCGGCCTTCCGCAGCGTCTGGCTTGTGGGAGGCGAGGATCTGCTTGTAGAGGTCAATGTGTGACTGGAGGCAGCCGTTGGCGATGGGCATGACGCGCTCCTTGCGTGTGATCCTTTCGGTCACTTCCTTGCTGGGAACCGCGGGGAAATGCTCAAGGTCGAGGCCGTAGAACTTGAGCTGTCGCCTGGTCTCCTTGAGGCGTTCCGGCTGTGAATGAAGGCTGATGCAGTAGTTTCCAAAGCTGTTCGCCAGCGTATGGACCGGAGCCGGTTTCTCGTTGGCTGCCGTGAGCTTGATCAGTTTTGAAATGAGTTTCATGGCAGATGAAGCAAACCTCTGATCAGGAACCGATCCACAACTCCATTGTCCTTCGCGAAGTGGTAGAGCCCGAGTTGATGGTCCCAGAGGGAGACGTTGAAAAAGCCGCCGCGGGCATGCTGCCAGAACAGATCGCTGGTGAAGCCATACCAGTTCCCGATGCCTTGCTTCTGCATGTTGGCCGTCAGCACATCGACCTCGAACGCCCGGGATTCGATATGTTCGATCAAGCGCGGCAGGAAGTCCACGCGGATCAGTTGCGCATGCAGGTTGAAGGCGCAAGTGAGGCGGATGACCGATTCATCCAGGATCTTCGGAGGGGTCTGGTGAAAGCTTCCACCCAACGAGATGTAATCCCAGTCGTCCGGCACCCGGGCGAGGTAATCCCTGAAACTCACGAAGGCATCCAGCGGGACGATGTCGTCCTCGAAGACCGCCACATAGGGTCGGGACGATCCCTTCGCGGCGGGATGGGTCGCGGCAAGGTGCCGGTAGAGTTCAAGGTGGGATTGCAGGCAGCCATCGGCAGACCCGGCGACGGGTTCCTTGCGGGTGATCTTTTCCTGAACCTCGGAGCTGAGAATGGCCGGGAACCACTCGACGTCGATGCCATGGCGGCCCAGTTGCCTCCGGCTGTCCTCAAGCCGCTCGGGTTGGGACTCAAGGCTGATGCAGTAGTTTCCACAGGTTCCTAGGGAAACCTTCGGAGGCTCATGAGGATCCGCCGGGCGTGGGGGGAACAGGCGCTGGAGCAACCTTTTCATGGGAACGTTCACGCGGGTTCTCCGAGAACGATGAGCTTGGAGATCTCGTCCTCCAGTTCCAGGAGGGTTTCCGGATTGCTTTCCTTTTTGCCCTCCGCGGTGGTGATGTAAAGGGTGTCCATCGCGACGCCCTTCTCGGTGCAGATCCGTGCGTGGGCGGTGGTGAGTCCGTGGGAGTTGATCGTGCTGAAAAGATCGTGCAGCAGGCCGATGCGGTCGAGAGCCTGGATTTCGATCGTCGTGCAGTTCGGGTGCAGGTCATTGCTGACAAAGGCCCGCACCGGAACCTGGATGCCGCTGTCGCTGCGGGGCTTGAGGAAGTTCACCTTTCGCTTCAGATACTTCTCGGGCTCGTAGGTTTCGGCCTGGAGGATGGATTCGTAAACCTTGAGGAAACGCTTGCGGACATCGAGATCGGAGACCGGTTCGAAATTCGTGGTGCAGACGCGGAAGAGGTCGATGACGATGCCGTCGGTGCGCGTGAAGAAGTCGGCGGAAAGGATGTTGATCTGCTCGGACGCGATGGCGCAGCAGATCTTTTCCAGCAGCAGCGGCTTGTCGCGCGTGGCGATGACCAGTTCGGTGTAGCCTTTCTCCGACTGGTCGATCCACTTGATACAGGTCGCGAAGGAGTCACCGCTTTCCTTTTCCTGTCGGAGGAAATGCCTCACTGTGCGGACCTGTGTCACGATCTGCGTGGCCTCGCGGAAACGGAAAGCGGCGGGTGGGGTGCGCTTGAAGTGGGTCTTCACCTCGTCGTGGTAGTCCTCGCGCATCAGGCCGATGACGGCGGTGCGGAGTTCGGCGCGATCCTTGTCGAGGATCTTCGAGTAGTTCTCCTTTCCTTCGGCCAGGAAGCTTCGGGTGGCAGAATGGAGTTGCCGCATCAGCGCCTCCTTCCAACCGGTCCAGGCGTCGGGTGAGGTGCCGTTGGAATCGGCGAAGGTGAACAGATACAGGGCATCAAGGCGTGCGGAGGTCTTCACGATCGCGGCAAATTCGGCGACGACGTCCGGGTCCTCGATGTTCTTGGTGGTGGCCGTGCGCCAGAAGGTGAGGTGGTTGTCCACCAGGAACATGATCAGCGAGCGGCGCGTGCCGTGGATCTGGAGACGGTTGCAGAGTCGCGATGCCAGCATGGCCGAACCGTCGATGTGCTCGCGGACATTTTCCGCGCGACCGGTGTCATGCAGGATGACGGCGAGATAGAGCGCGTAAGGATCCTCGATTTCATGCAACAGCCGTTGGAACGACCGCAGGCGGGGTTCCTCGGTGCCGACGAGGGCATCAAGCTGCTCGATGCAGCGCAGCGTGTGCTCGTCGGCGGTGTAGCGGTGGAAGAACTCATGCTGCACCAGGCAGTCCAGCGCGCCGAATTCCGGAAGGTAGCGGCCCAGAAAGCCGACCCGGTGCATCAACCGCAGCGTGCGACCGACGTCGCCCTTGCGCTCCAGGATGGCCTGAAAGGTCTCGCGGTTCGCCTTCGAGTATCGGAACGGCCGGTCGACCTCGTCCCAATGCGCCTTCACCAGCTTCCGGATCGGTGGGCTCAGCTTCAGGCCGCGGACCTGGCAGTGCTGGAACATGCGCATCATCCGCTGCGGGTCGTCCTTGAAGATCTCCTGGTTCGCCGGATGGATGCGGCCTTCACGCGCGACGAAGCCGTCGAACTCCTCACGCTTCTTTTTCCGGAACATCAGATACGACTTCAGTCCGGAGTCCGAAAGGTCCTCCTGCTCGATCTGGAAAATCTCCATCAGCGAACCGGTGTGCTGGTAGAGGTTTCTCGTATGTCTGTAGTAGTCGCGCATGAACGCCTCGGTGCGGCGCAGGATGCTGCGTTGCGGATAGGCGAAGTTGGTGGCCACCACGCCTTGCAACTGGAGCGTGAGCTGATCGGTGCCCTTGCGGGTGTGATAGTGGAGTTCGTTGCGCACCCGGTGGACGAAGTCATAGGCCTCCTCGATTTCCTTGTGGGCGATCTGGGTCAGCAACCGGTCCTCGACGAGTTGCTTCAGGTCGAACGACCCGCGCTTCACCCGCTGGACCCAGCGGATGTTGTGGTAGTCGCGCAGGCCACCGCAGCTTTCCTTCACGTTGGGCTCCTGGAGGAAAACGGTGCGCGAGGATTTCTGATGCCGACTTCGCAGATCCTGGCGGCGCATGTCGAAGAAGGCGTCCTGGCCCTTGAGAATGCAGTCCTTGTTGAAGCGCTCTTCGAAGTCTTTGAAGAGCTTCGCATCGCCCGCCAGGAATCGTGCGTCCATCAGGGCGGTCTTGTTCTCCTGGTCGGCCTTTGCCTGCTCAATGCATTCGGCAATGGAGCGGCAGGCATGACCCACCTTGAAGCCCACGTCCCAGAGCAGGTAGAGGATCTTCTGCACCGCCTCTTCGAGTGGCTTTGGCAGGCGTGTCGAGGCTCTCGGCAGCAGGAAAAGCAGATCAATGTCCGAGCGCGGGTTGAGCGTGCCGCGGCCATAGCCACCGATGGCCACCAGCGCCAGGGCGGGCAGGCTGCCCTTCGCCTCTTCCATGGTGCTATCGAGAATGGAGGCGAGGACGATGTCGATCAACTCCGCCCGTGCCGAAGCGATCTCGATGCCACCGGCTCCGGCTCGATGCTTCAGGAAAATGCGATGCTCCTCGATCTTGATGAAACGCTTGTAGAGGGCGATCCGCTCGGCCGGAGACAGTTGCTTCTGGAGCGAGGGCTTCAGCGTCTGCCTGGCGTGGGCCTGAAGCGTCTTGAGGTGGTTCGGCATCGGATTGGACCAAAAGGTGGGGACTTTCCGGCGCAGGTCAAGCCGTGGGCGGATCGGTGAGCTGGCAGTTGGACACGAAAAAGCCGCCGGGGTCTCCGGCGGCTTCTCTTGAAATCATGCTGAAACGCTCACTCGCCAGCCGGTCCGCCCTGGGGCATCGGGAAGGGGAGTCCACCTGCGGGGGCGGGCGGGGCGTCCTTGATATCGACCAGCT
>JAIYDT010000052.1 GCA_027487355.1 Verrucomicrobiaceae bacterium | reverse complement strand
TCGATCAGCGGTGGGTTCACGGTTGGGTCAGCTTCGGCGGATGCTTCGGGCGATCCTGCGGGTCCGTTCGGGAGCTTTTCCGTGAGTTCATCGCCCACCGAGGCCGTGCTGCAATGGACGCCCGGCACGGCATTCCAGCTTTGGCAATACGATCAGTTCGGCAGCAATTGGAACTCGCCGTCCATCGCGAGTCCAACCGCGGATCCAGATGGCGATGGCTGGACCAACCAGGACGAGTGGGTCATCGGCAGCCTGCCGTTGAGTGCCGCCTCACGCTTTACGACGGGCGTTTCCACCTCCGGCATCACCTTCTCCCGCATTGCCGGTCGGACCTATCGGGTCGAAACGAGCACCACCCTGAGCGGTGGCTGGACGCTGCTCTCGAACGTGGCGGCGGGCACCGGTCCCATCACCGTGCCGCCACCCGTGAATCCAGGACCGAAGCGCTTCTACCGGGTCGTCATTTCCTACTCTCCATGAACACCGACCTACGGTCCAGCCGGCGGGTGGAACTTTTCCTGCCTGCTTGTCTCAAACGGATCGTCATCCTGCTGGAAACGTGGATGATCTGGCGACCGATGCGGCATCTTTTCCATTCAACGATCTGCTTCTTGCTGCTGTTCACGCTCACAGGGAAGACGTCGGCTCAGGATGATCCACCGCCCCACGTCGCGGGACACTGGTTGGCGAATCGCTTCTCGGTCCGGATCAGCGAGGTCGAGTCCAGGTTGAAGGCCATTTTCAGTGAACTCCACCATCTCCCGGTCATGCCGGATCTGGATGCCCTCGGAACCCACGGCTTCCATTCCAACTTCACGCCGACCTCCGAGGACAACTGGTTTCAGATCGAATGGGAAAGGCCTCAGCGGATCGACGGGGTGGCGATGATCCCGACCCGCCTGACCACTCAGAGCGGCGATCGTTCGAACTACGGCCTGCCGAACAGCCTGCGGATCGAGGTCAGGAAGGTCGGTGCCACGGACTTCGTGCCCCTGCACACGATCGTTGACACCCATCTCGACCAGCGCCGCGGCGATCCGCTATTTGTGGCCTTGCCTCCGATGGAGGTGCTGGCCCTGCGATTCGTGCCAGTGGACCTGCCGACCTTGCCTGGCAAGATCGTCCGCTTTTTCTCGCTTTCGGAGTTGATGGTGTTCGACGGGGAAACAAACGTCGCCGAGCAGGGTCGGCTGTCCGCGCCTTACAGCATCGACACCGAGGAGGGCTGGCACCTTAAGTATCTGATCGATGCGCAGTCACCGCTCGGTCCACCGGAGCTTCCCATGCCGGGCAACAGTCTCGGATGGCATGCGGACAATGGGGATCGCCCGGATGCAAGCTGCTTCGCCCGCATTGACCTCGGAGCCAGACGAAAGTTCGAGTCCATCCGCCTGATTGCTGCCCGTGGCGATTCGCCGATCAAGGGCCCCGGGTTCGGATTCCCAAGAGCCTTCAAGCTGGAGTGTGCGGACTCGGTGGAGGGTCCTTGGAAAGTGCTGTGGACCACCGATGGCATGGATTTTCCCAACCCCGGCTACAATCCCGCCCTGTTCCGCTTTCCGGAAGCCGAAGGACGTTTCGTCAGGCTCCTGGTGACGAAGTTCGATGCTCCGGATCGGCTCACGACGCCGCGCGTGCTTCTTTCCGAGTGCGAGGTCATCCATCAGGGCAGGGACCTCGCCCTGGGTTGCGCGGTGATGACCAGCGACGTGCGGGATTCCATTCCCCATGATGCCACCAGGGTCTGGAGCAGTGCCGGCCTCACCGACGGATACTCCTCCACCGGCCGGGTCATGGAGCTGCGCGAATGGGCCGAGAAGCTCTCGAGACGTTTCGATTTGCTGCTAGAGCAGAAGGCCCTGCTGGCCGAGCGCGACAAGATCGTCAACCGCTTTCACAACCTGTTCCTTTTCTCGATCTTCAGCCTCCTGGGCCTCTCGATTCTCGGCATGATGGTCTGGCAAATCCGGATCCGGCTCAGCAACCGCCGCCAGGTGGCCGCGCTGCGACGCAGGATTTCCAGTGATCTCCATGACGAGGTCGGAAGCAATCTGGCCACCATCGCCCTCCTCTCCGAGCTCGCCCCGAGCCCCGGCCATCTTGACGACATCAACCGCCTTTCCCGGGAAACCACCCAGTCGCTCCACGAAATCGTCGACATCACCCTCGCGCCCAAGCGTGCCAGGAAGCCCATCGCCGACCGCCTTCGGGACATCGGTTCACTGATGCTCCGCGAGCACCAATGGACTTTCGAAGGACACGCCTCCCCGGAGATCGATCTCGAGCAGCGTCGGAATCTGATCTTCTACTTCAAGGAGTCCCTCCACAACATCATCCGGCACGCCGAGGCGAGGAACGTCACGATCACGATGGAACAGGCCGATCTGAAACTCCGGCTCATCATCACCGACGATGGAAAAGGCATCGCCAATCCCTCGACGGATGTGTCCGGCAAGCTCCATACTCTCCGTCAGCGGGCGGACTCCCTCCAAGGTGAGCTTCTGGTGGATTCATCACCTGAATCGGGCACCCGCCTGACCTTGACTTTCCCACTGCGCCGCAAATCCCGAAAATGAGCCCATCCTCCAAATCCGCCCCGCGTCAGATCGGCCTCATCGAGGATCATCAGGACTACCGCCGCGTCCTCCAGCAGGCCATCAACTCCAGTCCGCATCTCATCTGCCAACATGCCGCTTCTTCGGTGGAAGCCTTCCTGGCGGAAACCGCGACCATTCCCAAGATGGAGGTCATCCTGCTCGATCTGAATCTCCCCGGTGTCCATGGCGTGACCGGCATCCCCATGCTCTTCCAGCGCTTCCCTGACACCAGGATCCTCGTGCTGACGGTCTATGACCACAAGCCGGTCGTGCTTGAGGCCCTCGCGGCCGGAGCCAGTGGCTACCTGCTGAAGGCCGACCGGCTCGACACCATCCTCCGTGGCATTGATGAAGCCCTCAGCGGCGGCGCGCCCCTCAACAGCCACATCGCCCGGATGATCCTCACCACGTTCAATGCCGTGCGTCCGGCCGCGCCCGAGATCGATCTGACGGATCGCGAGCGTGAAATCCTTTCCCTGCTCGCCAAAGGCCTGATCAAGAAGGAAATCGCCGATCAGCTCAGCGTTTCCTACCACACGGTCGATACCCACGTGCGCAACATCTATGGCAAGCTGAAGGTTCACAACCTCTCCGGGGCCGTGGCCAAGGCGATCCAGCTCGGACTGGCTTGACGGCCGATTTTACGGACCACCAGGTCTCACCCGCCGACGTCCGATGGAGTCTGGTGCAGGGGGATGATGCCTGGCTTCACCATTCTCTCGCGTGTTCTCGCGATGGAAATGAAGCCCACGCCGGAGCACTGTGAAGCGTGCATGGATGCCGGTTTCTGATCGGCAACTCAACTTCACTTCCAACAAAACCCATCATGAAACCCCTTCGCGCGCGCCTTGCGCTTTCCACCATCGTCGTCGCCTGCTGCCTCAGCCAGCCACTGTCCGCCGCCACCTTCACCTGGGACACCGCAGCCAGTGACTCGGTCGTCACGGGGGGAGCAGGCACTTGGGATGCTGGAATCTCCGGCACCGCCAACTGGACCCAGGACGCTGGAGCCACCAATGTCACCTGGCCGGATGATGCCTCGGAAAATGAGGCGATCTTCGGCGGCACCGCAGGCGAGGTGGCCATCAGCGGCAGCGGTGTCACAGCCAATGCCCTGACCTTCAATATCGCCGGTTACACGATCAGCGGTGGCACCCTGTCCTTGAACGGAGCCACCCCGACCGTGACCAGCGGCGTCTCGGCCACCATCAGCGCCCCTCTCTCCGGCAGCACCGGCCTCAGAAAAAGCGGCAATGGCACCCTGATCCTCTCGGGCAGCAACAGCTCACTCTCCGGAAATCTCGTGCTCACGGGTGGCACCAGTGGCAACAACGCTGGCGTTCAGTTCCAGAACGATGCGGCTGTCGGAGGCATCACCTCCATCGAGGTCCAGAACAACACCTTCCTGGGACTTTCAGGAACCACAACCGGCTCCGGAGTTTCCTGCATCGTCAACGGTGGCGGCGGCACGGCTGCTCCCACGGGAGCCATTCGTGGAGTGGCCGGTATCAACGTCGTCAACGGCCCCGTCAGCATCGCCAGCAACACCGTCCGATTCTCGAACGTGGGTGCGGCGACCAGCTCACTGACCTTCAACGGCGCGGTCACCTCCACCAACCCCGCGTTTGGTCTCGTCATCCGCAACGCCACCAGCCAGGGCGTGATCTTCACCAACACCGGCAATAGCTGGGGCGGCCTCACTGACTGCGCGGAAGGCTCGGTCTATTTCGCCTCCGGAAGCCTTCCATCGACTTCGGCCCTTCAGGTCGGCTCGGTCACTGCGACTGACTTTGCAACCAGCGGCACCTTTAGCCGCGCACTGGGAAGCGCCGCCGGTGAACTCCGCTTCTCGAAAGCAAATGACGGCCAGCGTGCCAACGGCTTCTCGGCACGCGGCGGGGATCTGACGGTGAACCTCGGTGGCTCGGCTGCCGACATCGTCTTCCTGAACACACTTCCCAAAACCAATTCCGCCACGGCCACCGCCGCTTCCCCCACGGTGACCCTCACCGATGCCACCGGGGTCATCGCAGGCATGTCCGTCGCCGGCACCGGAGTTTCGACGGACACGCTGGTCTCCACCGTCGTTGGAAACGTTGTCACCCTGAACAAGAACGCCACGATCGCCGCAAGTGCCGCGGTGACCTTCTACGCGGCTCAGGACAACACCCGCTACAACTCCAGTGTGCTCACGCTCAACGGCGCGAATGCCACCCATGCGATCACCGTTCAAAACCCTCTTGATCTCAACGGGGCGAACCGTGTCATCCAGACCTCCACCAACACCGCCACACTCACCGGCGGTCTCAAGAACTCCGCCACCGCAGCCGCTGGCCTTCGCAAGACCGGCGCAGGCACCCTCGTTTACGATCCGGGATCCTCAAGTACCGTCTCGCTGCAGTCGTTCCAGACGGGCGCTGGAACCGTGGAGGTGAAGTCCGGAACCCTGACCGTCGCCAACGGGGCCGGGACCGGTTACTCCGCAGGCATGAACGGCTTCACCGTCGTCGGCGGCAGTACTTTCCGCCTCACAGGAGGCACGGTGAACGCCAAGGTTGCGAGCTGGGTCTTCACTGCCGGCCACACCACCGGCAGCACCGGTAACTTCATCCAGGATGGCGGAACCTTCGATGCCGGCGCAGTCGAAATCCTCAATGCCTACGGCACCACCGGTACCACCACGATCAACGGCGGACTCTTCATCTGCGGACCATTCCGCGTCGGTCAAGGCACCGGCACTTTGAATTTGAACGGCGGCACGCTGCGGGCCAGCAACCTCTCCAGCGGTGGCAGCACCACCACCGTCAACTTCAACGGCGGCACCCTACAGGCGAAGATCACCTCCGCCACCTTCGTGCCCACCACGCTTACCAATACGATCGTGCGGGCCGGCGGCGCCATCATCGACAGCAACGGCGTCAACGTCACGATCGCCAAAGCCCTCACCGAGGACAGCGGCTCCACCGGCGGCGGACTCACCAAACTCGGCGCCGGCAACCTCACGCTTTCAGCGGCAAATGCCTACACCGGTGCCACCACCGTCAACGCAGGCGTGCTCGAATTCGCCAGCGGCGGACTCGGCACCACCGGACCCGTCACCTTCGCCGGCTCCAGCACCCTGCGCTGGCTGACGGGAAACACCGACTCATTGGGCAGCCGCGCGATCACCGCGAGCACCGGCTTCACCGGCACCCTCGATACCGGCTCCAACACCGTGACACTGACTGCCCCCATCGGCGGGGCCGGTGGCATCGGAAAAGCCGGCTCCGGCACCCTCAAGCTCGATGGAGCCAACACCTTCACAGGCGGCATCACCATCGGTTCCGGTGACAACGGCTGGATCGAGGTGGATAACGCGGCCGACCTGGGCACTGGAGCGAAGACCGCCAATCTCAGTTCCTCGACAGGAAGCTCCGTCGGAGGCTTCCGCCTGCTGGGAGACGTGTCCGTCTCTGGAGTTGCGATCAATCTGGGGGGGCGGAACACCAACGCAGCCACCCAGCATGCCATCCTCAACGTTTC